>JAQYIU010000065.1 GCA_028721415.1 Lachnospiraceae bacterium
TTCTGCCTTAATTTTTTCAACTAATGCTTCCATCTGTGCCGGAATGGTTTCCCTCTCAAAATTGAAAGTAGTTCCCACCATGGTGTTCAATAAATCAGTTCCGGAAATCGGAGCCGGATTCTGTTTCATGATGGAATAAAATATCATGTCTCTCATGAGAAAATTTTATCAGGATAAGAAAAAAAGGTAAAATCGTTAACATAAATATGCAAGGATGTTTTATAGATTTTATCTATAAGTAAATATCTTTTAGCCGTTACTTTGGACATTCTTTATCTTGAGACAGGTATCATCCCCTCTTAATTTGATTATTTTAATTTTTTCTCGTTGGTGATATTATAAAGATAAATAATAGGTATTTTTCATCTCAGCGGGAGTCAATCCTCTTTGAGATTCATGATTTAACATGTCACGATTACCAAAATCCATATATAGAAAGGAATTTCCATAATGGAAAAAAGCAGATTAGAAAAACAATTTGACTTCTGCCGTGAAATCGATAAAGAAAAATTAATCGGCAGACAAACCTATCTTTCCGATGCCAGCAGAAAAGAAAATGATTCCGAACATGCCTGGCATATGGCTATCATGACTCTGATTCTCAGTGAATATGCCAACGATGAAATTGATGTCTTAAAAACCATTTCCATGCTCCTCATTCATGATCTGGTAGAAATTGACGCCGGAGACACTTATGCCTACGATGAAGAGGGTAAAAAAACGCAGCATGCCAGAGAGGTTGCCGCAGCCGAGCGAATTTTCGGCCTTCTCCCGGAAGATCAAGGCAAAAAATTCCGGGCTTTATGGGATGAATTTGAATCGGAAAATACCCCTGAATCCAGATTCGCCCGCACTCTGGACAGGGTACAGCCTTTGATGCTCAATGCCGCAAGCGAAGGAAAAAGCTGGAAGGAACACGGAATTCATCTGTCACAAATTCTGGAAAGAAACGGTTCTACAAAAGAGGGTTCCGTCACTTTATGGGAACATGTTCTACATAATTTCATCGAACCTTACGTTGATAAAGGATGCATAAAAAACGATTGATTGGAACTTAAAAAACAGGAGATGGGATTTTTCGCAGTCCCAACTCCTGTTTTTCCGTCTGCGTGATAATCAGAGCCAATTTTAATGTTCTATCTTATGAAACGGATAAATCCGAATCCATATCTTTCCTTCCAACTCGTCCCGTTTCACCGGTCCCACAAAGTCATATCGACAGTCCTGACTTACCGGTCGGTTATCTCCCATACAAAAGTATTCATCATCGGCTAACGTCAGTTTTTCTTCTGCAATTCCAGCATAATCAATATAATCCGTGATTCCATAAACATCCGAAGTCAATTTCTCGTCATTGATGTAAACTTTTCCTTCTTTAATCTGTACCGTCTCTCCCGGCAGCCCGATGACACGCTTGATATACCATGGGCTCTCTCCGTTTTCTTCCGGTCCCGGGAATACCACAATATCATAGCGCTCCGGATCGTGGAAACGATAACTGATCTTATCTAAAATCAAATTATCTCCATCCTGCAAAGTCGGCTCCATAGAAGCGCCGTTCACAACGGTACGCTGTCCTACAAAATGAATCACCAGATAGACTGCGACCAACATAAACAGCACATACCACAGAGTGCTTATCAGTTCTTTTCTTCTATTCTGCTTTGTTTCCATAGAATATCTCCTTTTACGTTAATTCTCAGGGTCAAGTCCTGACCCCAGACTTGCTGACCCCGGTTTTTGTGATAATTATACCACAAAAACATAAAAAGAACGGAAATCATTTACTTCTTTTTCACTCCTGGTAATAACACTTTGGACTGGTGAATTCTCTGATCTCCCCGTTTTATTTCCTGCTCTTCGTAGCTTCCACCAAGGGTGTTCATCACTTTATGACAGATTTTCACACCAATATGAGTACTCTCACTGACATCCAGACATTCATCTATGACATTTTCCAACAAGATAATAAGATGATCTTCTTCCAGATAAACCCGAATGAGAATCTCTTCTTTTTTGTCTGCATATTTTTTTATATTAGAAAAAATGTTATCAAAAACTCTTCGCAGTAATCCCACATCGGTTTCTATGGTACCGTTTTCTTTCAGATTCCGAAAGTCAGTCTGATATCCTGACAAAGTAAGAATTGCCGCATATTCTCCCAAAAATTGTTCCATCAAGGTACGAACCTCATAGGATTCCGTCCGAACTGTCATCTCTGCTTTTCCATAGACGAGAAAATAGCGAAACATTTCATCGGTCAGATTTTTCAACTGATATGCCTTTTCCCGGCAGGTTCTGGCATATTGTTTCATCAGATTCATATCCGTTTCTTCGTCCATCATCTCTGAAAATCCAATCAGAGAAGTGAGGGGGGTTCGTATATCGTGGGAAATGGAAGTGAGGAGTTCCTTATTAGCCTTCCAGGCTTTCTCTGCTTCTTCATAATGGTTTATAATCGAAAGCCGCATCTCAGTCACATCCTCTGCCAGCTGACCGATTTCGTCATTGGAACGGATGGAAACCGTCTTCTCCAGATTTCCGTTTCGCACCTCCCGAACCTCAGAGGATAAAAGGGTGATTTTGCGAATGATAATCTGACTGAAAATCAACAGACAAATGATCATTCCCACAAGGGCAACGATAAAACCAGCAATTTTGATTCCATCATAATATCCATATTCTGAAAATTCGATTATGACGATATCATATTTTCCATCGTCAAAGGAAACGTTGTGAACATTTGAATTGCCGGCAGTGGACTCGGATTCACCCTCACTATATACCGATGCCATGGTTCCATCCGTTTCAAAAAGCATTTCCCCATCTTCATCAAAAAGCATCAGATATACACTGTCCTGTTTATTGCACCATTCTTTCATTTCCTCATAATCATAGGATTTTACATGCTCACTGGAAACATATCTTGAAAATTTATCTACAAGACGTTCTTCTCTTTT
>JAQYIU010000066.1 GCA_028721415.1 Lachnospiraceae bacterium
GAAAAATTAATGATATAAGCGGGTGATGGGAATCGAACCCACGTATCTAGCTTGGAAGGCTAGTGTTCTACCATTGAACTACACCCGCATGTGTTTTTCAACGAGCAATATAATACCACAGAAAAAGAGATAATGCAAGAGGTTTTTTGAGATTATTTAAAAATTTTCCGCTCTGTGTTTATGTTCCCGTCCTTGAAAAACGAATATCTATATGCTATATTAGGACAAAATTAGCTCATTATCCAGACACCGCAAAAAACTGTCATAATCGGTCCTGCTGTCGTCTGTAATCATCCATAGTCGTCTGTAAGGAGGACAACCATTGCGTTTTTTACTTTGTGGCATTAACGCCAAATACATTTATTCCAATCTTGCCATTTTCTGTCTGAAATCTTATGCAGAAAAGAACGGACCGGTCAGTGCGGAATATATCATAAAAGAATATACGATCAACCACTATGTGGAAGACATTTTACAGGATCTCTATGAAACAAAAGCTGATGTAATTATTTTTTCCTGCTACATCTGGAACATTTCCTATGTAAGAGAGCTGTCAGAAGAACTGAAGAAGGTGAATCCTGACCTTTCCATATGGGTCGGAGGACCGGAAGTCTCCTATGACGCAGAGCAATTTCTCCAGGAGAACCCGGATATTGATCTGGTAATGCAGGGAGAAGGGGAACATGTATTTACGGAGCTTGTGAAATTATATGAGAAATCAGAAATGGTGAATTATTCATGTTATCCTGAGGGAGTGGCTGTCAGAAACAGTGACTCCAACATATATAACACAGGATTTGCCCCGTTGATGGATTTAAATCAGGTGCCTTTTGTATATGATGATTTCCAATTGTTTGAGCACAAGATTCTTTATTATGAGACCAGCCGGGGCTGTCCGTTCTCCTGTAGTTACTGTCTTTCTTCCATAGATAAGAGTGTCCGTTTCCGTTCCATGGAACTGGTGGAAAGCGAATTGCAGAGATTTCTGGAGGCGCGGGTTCCCCAGGTGAAATTTGTGGATCGAACTTTTAATTGTAATAAAAAACATGCCATGGCTATCTGGAAATATATTTATGAGCATGATAATGGGATTACCAATTTTCATTTTGAGATATCATCGGATTTGCTGGATGAAGATGCATTAACATTATTTTCTGAAATGCGTCCGGGACTGATTCAGCTGGAAATCGGAGTGCAGTCCACCAATCCGCCGACCATCGATGCGATTCATCGCCATATGGATCTGGATAAATTATTTGAAAACGTAGATAAAGTCCACAAACTTGGAAATATTCACCAGCACATGGATCTGATTGCCGGACTTCCGTTTGAAACTTATGATCAGTTTAGAAAATCATTTAATGATTTATATGTTCATGAACCGGATCAGTTGCAGTTGGGATTTCTGAAAGTTTTGAAGGGAACCTGTATGGAAGAGCAGGTGGAAGGCTACGGAATCCGGTATCGAAGTCTGCCACCTTATGAAGTGCTTATGACAGACTGGCTCACATACGATGAGGTGATTCGACTGAAAGGAATTGAGGAACTGGTGGAAATGTATTACAACAGCGGGCAGTATACCTGTACACTTTCCTATGTTATGCCATTTTTTGAGAGTCCTTTTGCCTTTTTTGAGCAATTTTCAGAGGAATATCGGAGAAAAGGTTGTCATAAAATGAATCATAACCGTATGTCAAAATATGAGATTCTCAGAGATTTTCTTCTGGGACAGTCGTTAGAATTGCCATATCTGGATCAGATTTTACTTTTGGACATGTATTTAAGGGAAAATATAAAAGCAAGACCGTCCTGGGCTGCTGATTTAAGTGGGTACAAGAAGGAGTGGAAAGAACTCTATCGGAATCAGGGAGAACTTTTATTTCCGAAAGAATGGAAAGATGGCTCTTATGATTCAAAAAAAGCAGCCAATCAGAGTCATCTGGAAGTGTTTGATTTTAATGTGTCCAGATTTATGGAAGAAAGGAAACTGGAATCTGGCAGTTATTTATGCCTTTTTGATTATGGAAAACGGAATCCATTGGATAAAAACGCACAAATTCGTCAAATAGATACTTGAATGTACAGGGGAAATGACTTAAAATAATAAGGTATATCATAAGATATCTTTTGATTGTATTAGAAAGTGAGGATATTATGAACTCAAAGAAGAAACAGAGAATTTCAGCAATTATTATTGCGATTGTTGTGATTGCAATGGTGGTGACTGCAATTGTTCCTGCAATGATGATGTAGGACAGTACGTTCAGAATGCGATTTCAGAACATAATCTGAAAAGTTGTTTTTCGGAAGTAAGGAGTGTTTATGAAAAAAAGAGTTGGCCTTTTGCTTCTGGCTGTTTTTGCAGTGTTGGCAGTTGCAATGTCTGCTTATGGATGGAATTATTATGATAAGTATGTCGATATTGAAGGAATCTATCCAGGAGTGAAGATTCAGGGGATGGATGTCGGCGGCAAGACAGGAGAAGAAGCGCAGCGTATGATTGATGAGTACGTGGAAAATGTGTCAGAGGAAACCGTTACTTTGCAGGTAGAAGGCAAGGAGAAAAGTTTTCCACTTTCCAGAATTGACCTGCAATGTAAGAATACAAACACTTCCGAGGAAGCCGGTCAGCTGGGAAGGACTGGGAATATACTAAAGAGAATTGCAGAGATCAGAAAAATATCTGAGGAAGGCGTGGATATCCCGCTGGAATTTACGGTGGATGAAGCAAAACTGGAACGGGTCATTGAGAAAAAGACAAAAGGGTTTATCACTGAGAAAAAGGATGCTCAGATCACCCGGGAAGATGACAAGTTTCAGATTCAAAAAGAAGTGAATGGTATCTCTATTGATATGGAGAAAAATGCCAAAGCACTTGCGGCAATAATTGAAGATAAAAACTGGAATCAGCAGGCCATCATTTTTCCGATGGACTATGATGTGGATTTTGCCACACATACAGAGGAAGAGCTCAGCACGATTCAGGATGTTCTGGGAACATTTACCACATCTTATTCAGGTTCCACAAGCGGTCGCTGTATGAACGTGGAAAATGGAGCAAAGCTGATTAATGGAACGGTTCTTTATCCGGGAGAGACCCTGTCGGTTTATGATAAAGTAGCACCTTTTACCTATGATAATGGGTATCGTCTTGCCGGTTCTTATTCCGGCGGTAAGGTGATTCAAACCTACGGCGGAGGTATATGTCAGGTTTCGACCACTCTTTATAATGCGGTCCTTCGGGCAGAACTTAATGTGCTGGAGCGGGAAAATCATTCCATGACCGTTCATTATGTAAAACTTTCTGAGGATGCTGCTATTTCAGGAACAGAGAAAGATCTGAAATTCGAAAATAATCTGGATACACCGTTATACATAGAAGGTAAGACAGCTGGAAAGACCATTACATTTACCATTTACGGAAAAGAATATCGAGATGCAAAAAGAACCATTGCGTTTGTGTCTCAGCAACTTTCTTCCAAATCCCCTTCCGAAAAAAAAATCAAGGATAATACTCTGGAGGAAGGAAAGACGGTTGTAGAGCAGCAGGGCAGCAATGGTTATACAGCCAGACTCTGGAAAGTTATTTATGAAGATGGAGAAGAAGTGGACCGTGTTCAGATTAACAGCAGTTCTTATCAGCCATCTCAGAGGATTGTTCGTGTAGGAACAAAGAAAAAAGAGAAAAAAGAAGAAAAGAAGAAAACGTCTAAAAAGAAAACAACGGACAAGAAATCAACCAATAAGAGTTCGAAAGAAAAATCAGAATAGATATATAGGTAAGAAAACTGGAAACAAAAGCAGGAGAAGCAGTTATGTTGCGAATTGGAAAAGTAAAAGAGAGTGTATGGAAACGCTCCGTACTTCGACAATTGCATAATGAGACGATTATGGGAAACCCGGTGTCGGGAGAAGATGCCGGTTTATTTCCTGTGCCTGCAGATACCAGAAAGATTGCAGTTAGTATAAATCCAATCGAAGGCTGGACCCTGGCACCGCAACGAGCAGTTTATGGTGCTGTGAATCGCCTTGTCGCGGCAGATGCCGTACCGGAAGCGATTGCCGTGACCATTATGATGCCGGAAGGTACCGAAGAGAATCAGTTAAAAGCATTGATGCGCGAGCTGGATGCCTGCTGCAGACAGGAGAATATGGCACTGATGCCAGGTCATATTGCGGTTTCTTCGAATGTGAACACACTGATTCTTTCTGTCACAGCCATTGGATTTGTATGTCATGAGACAGAAAAAGAAACAGCGAGAGATGATATACATAGAGATTATGATATCGTAGTCGCGGGAACGATCGGACGGGAAGGTGCCGCCATGATCGCCAGAGAGAAGAAAGAACTCCTTAAGACCCGCTATGCGGTTTCTTATATTGAAACTGCGGAACATTTATTTGATAATGGATCTATGCGAGCCGCGGCGAAGGCCATGAAAGAGGTCGCCGCCGTTAAGATACATAATATTGGAGAAGGCGGCATTTTTGCCGGTTTCTGGGAAATGGCTGCCGCCATCAAGGTGGGACTGGATATTGATCTGAAAAAAATACCGATCAGGCAGCATACCATTGAGGTTTGTGAATATTTTAATCTGAATCCTTATATGCTGCGGTCAGAAGGATGTCTGTTGATTGTCTGTGAAAACGGACAGAATATGGTAACTGCTCTGGTAGATGCCGGAATGGAAGCTGCTATAGTAGGAAAGACCACCGATCAGAATGACAGAATTATCCGGTATGACGATGAAATCAGATTCCTGGAACCACCGAAAGTTGATGAATATTACAAAATTATTTGATATGGAGATAGAGAAAAATGCGTAACGAGATTTTAAGAATGCTTGAAAATAACAGTAGAATAGATTTGCATGACCTGGCAATCATGCTTGGAACCGATGAGACTATTGTTCTTCAGGAGATTGAAAAACTGGAGAAAGAAGGGGTTATCTGTGGATATCCTACTCTGATCAACTGGGATAAGACAAATACAGAAAAAGTGACGGCCTTTATCGAAGTGCGTGTAACCCCTCAGCGCGGCAAAGGTTTTGAGAAACTTGCAGAACGAATCACCAATTATCCGGAAGTAAAATCCATTTATCTTATGTCAGGATCCTTTGATTTTGCTGTATTCCTGGAAGGAAAGACACTCAAAGAAGTATCCATGTTCGTATCTACCAAACTTTCCACTCTGGAAGATGTGGCTGGTACAGCAACTCACTTTGTACTGAAGAAATATAAAGACCATGGAACAATTATGATGGATAAACAGGAAAGCAATAGAATGAAGGTGACACCATGAGAAATCCACTCTCCGATAAAATGATGGATATTAAACCATCAGGAATCCGTAAATTTTTCGATCTGGTTCAGGAGATGCCGGATGCCATATCCCTCGGCGTAGGTGAGCCGGATTTCGACACTCCCTGGCATATCAGAGAAGAAGGTATCTTTTCTCTGGAAAGAGGAAGAACTTTTTATACATCCAACGCAGGACTGCTGGAACTCCGCGAGGCAATTTCCAGATACCTGCAGAGAAAACAGAAACTGGAATACGATCCGCGGCATGAAGTATTGGTGACCGTAGGTGGAAGCGAAGGTATCGATCTTGCCCTCCGTGCCATGCTGAATCCGGGGGATGAGGTTATTCTTCCTGAACCTTGTTATGTATCTTATCTGCCTTGTATTAAACTGGCAGATGGTGTTCCGGTGACCATTGATCTTCAGGAAAAAAATGAATTTAAGCTGACATCGGAAGAACTCCTTAACGCAATTACAGACAAGACGAAAATACTGATTTTATCCTATCCAAACAACCCGACGGGAGCAATTATGACCCGCTCCGATCTGGAACCACTGGTAAAAATTATCAAAGAAAAAGATTTGTTTGTCATTTCTGATGAGATTTATTCTGAGCTGACTTATCAGATGGATCACTGTTCTATCGCCTCCTTCCCGGGAATGCGTGAGAGAACTATCGTCATTAATGGTTTCAGTAAAAGCTTTGCCATGACCGGATGGCGACTGGGATTTGCTGTTGGACCGGAGAATATTTTACAACAGATGACAAAAATCCATCAGTTTGCCATTATGGCTGCACCGACCACCAGTCAGTATGCTGCCGTAGAAGCCATGGATAACGGTGACGAAGATGTGGAACTGATGCGGAAATCCTACAATCAGAGAAGACGTTTCCTTCTCAATGAATTTAAAGAAATGGGCCTGAAGTGCTTTGAGCCGCGAGGAGCCTTTTATATGTTCCCTTGCATCAAAGAATTTGGTCTCACCTCCGAAGAATTTGCCAACCGCTTCCTGCAGGAAGAGAAAGTAGCCGTCATTCCGGGAACTGCTTTTGGTGACAGTGGAGAGGGATTCCTGCGAGTATCTTATGCTTACTCCATTGAAGAATTGAAGGAAGCTCTGGGACGAATGAAGAGATTTGTTGAGAGACTGCGTCAGGAGCGAAAGAATTAATTATGGTAAATATCGTATTACATGAGCCGGAGATGCCGGCAAACACTGGAAATATAGGACGAACCTGTGTGGCAACAGGCAGTGTTTTACATCTGATTGAGCCCTTAGGATTCAAGATCAATGATAAAATGTTGAAAAGAGCCGGCTTGGATTACTGGGATAAACTTGATGTGAGAAGATATGTGAACTTCGAAGATTTCCTTGCCAAAAATCCAGGTGCCAAAATATATATGGCAACCACCAAATCCAGACAGACCTACACCGATGTTCAGTACGAAGACGGTTGTTATATCATGTTCGGAAAAGAGAGTGCCGGAATCCCGGAAGAAATTCTCTTAGATTACAAAGAAACTTCCGTGCGAATACCGATGTTTTCTGACATTCGTTCCCTGAATTTGGGAAATTCCGTTGCCATTGTTCTTTATGAAGCACTTCGCCAACAGGGATTTAAAGAATTAGAATTAGAAGGGCAATTACATCACTATGAATGGTAATCAAAACACCGAAGAAAAAGTATTATATGATAAAATCCTGGGACTTCGAAATCGGGAAGGCAGAGCCATCAACCACATGGGAGTCAAAATCACAGACCTGGCTCCGGGATGGGCAAAAGGGGAGATAAAGATGGAAGAATACCATCTCAATCCCATCGGCTCCATCCACGGAGGCGTCCTCTTTTTCCTCGCAGACTCCGTAGCAGGCTCCGCAGCCTTCACAAGAGGAAATGCAGTGACGACATCCAACGGATTTATCCACTTTCTAAACCCGGCCATCGGAGTAGAAACACTCATCGCAGAAGCCTCCGAACTAAAAGCCGGAAAAAACCTGCTCACCTACGATGTCACCATTCGAACCGAAAAAAACAAAATCATCTCAAAAGCCACCATGGAATACTATAACCTTCGCGTGCCCGTCGACGAAATTGACGAAAAACTCGGAGAAAACA
>JAQYIU010000067.1 GCA_028721415.1 Lachnospiraceae bacterium
CTTTCGAAGGAATAGCACATTCCACCACAGAAACCATTCTGTTCTACAACTGTTCTTGCAATTTCTTCCACTCTTGCCTCTTCGGAAATCTTACCGATGGTGGATTCTCCCTTTGGAAGAGTTGTTGGAATATTATCATAACCAAAGAATCTTGCCACTTCTTCTGCGATATCTGCAGAACATCTGAGATCCTGACGGAAAGATGGAATTGCAAGAAGATTGGTTTCCTCATCGTATCCGATATCAAGACGTTCGAAATATTTCAGCATCTGCTCTCTGGAAATATCTGTTCCCAGTAATTTATTGTATTTATCCGGTTCAAATGGGATTGTCACATCTTCTACCGGATTCGGGTAAACATCCACAACACCGCCTACTACTTCACCGGCACCCAGTTCTTCCACTAACTGGCAGGCACGATTGATGGCTTCCAGTGCATTTTCCGGGTCAAGGCCCTTCTCAAATTTACCGGATGCATCCGTTCTCATGCCGATTCTCTTGGAAGACAGACGAATGTTTGTTCCGTCAAAAGTTGCGGCCTCAAAAAGCATGGTCTTAATATCATCGGTTACCATGGAGTTTTCTCCACCCATGATACCTGCAATACCAACCGGGCCTTCTGCATCATTAATCATCAGCACGTCATGGTCAAGATTTCTTTCCTGTCCATCCAGTGTTGTATACACTTCGCCATCGGAAGCACGTTTTACGACGATCTTGTTGCCACGGATCGTATCCAGATCATAAGCGTGCATTGGCTGTCCGTATTCTTCCATCACATAGTTTGTGATATCAACAATGTTGTTGATCGGGCGGATACCCATGGCAGCCAGTCTTCTCTGCATCCATTCCGGTGATGGAGCCAGTTTGATATTTTTTACCACTCTTGCTGTATAACGAGGACAAAGATCGGTATCTTTAACTTCTACAGAAATATAATCATTAACATCTTCATTATTGCCGGTTTCTTTTACTTCCGGCGGATAAAATGGTTTCTCAAATGTTGCGGCTGCTTCTCTTGCCATACCGATCATGCTGAAACAGTCTACACGGTTGGATGTAATTTCAAATTCTACAACAGCATCACGAAGTCCCAGAGCTTCCACTGCATCGTCACCCGGTTTCACATCTTTCTTTTCATCAAAAATGTAGATTCCGTTTTCCGGTGCTTCCGGATACATTTCACGGCTGCTACCCAACTCTTCAATGGAACACATCATTCCACAGGATGGAACTCCTCTTAATTTACCTTTTTTGATTTTGATACCATTTTCCGGGTTTGGACTTCCGTCATGACCACCTGCCACACGTCCGCCATCCAGAACGACAGGAACTTTCGCACCTTTAAATACATTCGGTGCACCTGTTACAATCTGAACCACTTCGTTTCCGACATTTACCTGGCAAACTACCAACTTGTCGGCATCCGGGTGTTTCTCAATTTTTTCAATCTGTCCAACTACAATTTTCTCCAGGTTCTTGTCCAGATAAACTGCATTTTCCACATGAGAACCTGACAATGTCATTTTATCTACATATTCCTGAACGGTACAGTCCAGATCAGGAACGTATGCTTTAATCCATGAAATAGGTGTATTCATCGTTTCACTCCTTCTATATTATAAATGTCTACGCTTCGCCATCTCCGACTTACGCCGTGCTTATCTCGATTCCGCTTCGCTCCATCTCGATTTCCGGGCTTCGCCCTTTCGGCCCCCGCCGTGCTTATCTCGATTCCGCTTCGCTCCATCTCGATTTCCGGGCTTCGCCCTATATCCCAGAGCAAAAATATGTCTGTTTTCGTGCCAGCACGAACAGCCATCTTTTGCTCTGGGATGCACGGCTCATGCCTAACGCTAAAACTGTTTCAAAAATCTTACGTCGTTTTCGTAAAGAAGGCGCATGTCGTCTATTTCGTATTTTAAGAGGGTTACTCGTTCGAGGCCAATTCCGAATGCGAATCCTGAATATTCTTCCGGATCAATTCCACAGTCGCTTAATACTTTTGGATGTACCATACCGCATCCTAAAATCTCGATCCAGCCGCTGCCTTTACACATACGGCATCCTTTTCCACCACATTTGAAACAAGTAACATCCACTTCCGCACTTGGCTCAGTGAATGGGAAATGGTGCGGACGGAATTTAACTTTGGTATCTGGTCCGAAGAATTCCTGTGCCCACTGCTGCAGAGTTCCTTTTAAATCAGCAAATGTAATGCCTTTATCCACACAAAGTCCCTCTACCTGATGGAATGATGGGGAATGGGTTGCATCTACTTCATCAGAACGGAATACTCTTCCCGGTGCAATGATACGGATCGGCATACGTCCGGTTTCCATCACTCTGGCCTGTACCGGTGATGTCTGGGTACGAAGAAGAATGTCTTTTGTGATATAGAAGGTATCCTGCTCGTCTTTTGCCGGATGATTCTCCGGAATGTTCAGCAATTCGAAATTGTAACGGTCGTATTCCACTTCCGGTCCTTCCACTACTTCATAACCCATACCGATAAATACTCTTTCCAGATCGTCAAGGGCAATCTGGTTCGGATGACGGTGTCCGATCGCCGGTTTTGTTCCCGGAAGGGTAACATCGATCACTTCCCGTTTCATCTTTTCTTCGCGAAGTTTCTTCTGGATGAGAGATACTTCTTTCTCCAGTTCTGCCTCAATCTTCGCACGGGTCTCATTGACCATCTGACCAACCTTTGGTCTGTCTTCCGGTGCAACATCTTTCATGCCTTTTAACAATTTGGACAGCTCACCTTTTTTACCAAGGAAAGTCACTTTGACTTCATTGAGACTGTCAATACTCGTCGCTTCTTCAATCGCTGTCAAAGCACGCTCTTTAATCTGCTCCAGTTTTTCTTTCATGACTTGATCTCCTATTCCTGTTTATTCATTCTATAATGTTTCAAAATTCAGTGGCAGCGGACGCGCATCCGACAGGACTACAATGTCTCACTGGCTCTGAATCCATGCATCTTTATTTCTGACTGCATGGCTTCAGTTTTACGCTTTTATCGCAAATCACGTAGTAGATTTGCGGGCGAGTCGCACAGCTGTTTTACTGCCTTCCTTTGTGCGACTCTGCCATCCTCCCGGAGGGCTTTTTAATGTCTAAGAAACAAAGTTGCTTAGACATTAAAAAACGCCCCTCACAAAAGGGACGAAAATTCCGCGGTACCACCCTGGTTCCTGATATGAATCAGACTCTCAAACGCTTAACGCGCGCAACGGCATTCCTTATCACAACAATTGTGCTCTCCAAAATGCAGCTCCGGTGCGGAAATTCAAAACATGTCGGAGCTTAAAGGAACTTGCAGCCGGTGATTCCTTCTCTCTGTAAGACGACCTGTCTCTACTATGACTATTATGTCTACACCTTCATCGCTTTTTAGCTAGACTCCATTGTAACCCAGCAAAATGGGGATGTCAAGAATTTTCCAGATATTCTGCTAACATATCTTTTACACATTCCTGAATATTTTTCGCCTCTTCCAGACACCAGTTCTTTTTTAATCCGGCATTTATCCCCACCCGAATCAGTTCTTTCATTCCTGGATTTCTTCCATTTCCATCCACAGTGGTTGTATGCTCGCCATAATACGTATTGCTGTAAGTCAAATCATAGGCGGGACTTAATCTCCATTTTCTATTTTTCTCATCGTAAAGATAAGAGAAATTTTTTGAATGATCATCGCGATTATGGGCAAAAACATTAAAACACATGCGACGATACATTTCTTTTAAATCATCCATATTATTATCTGTCAATATTTTAGTCAATTTCATCAGAGAATGATAATCTAAACTTGGTTGTGTAAAATCCAGCTCTAATAATGCTGCCGCAGTTAACATGTGAATTCTTTTTGTTTCTTTTTTTAACTTTTTTCGGTCAAATCGTTTTATTCCAAAATAACCTTCACATTTATCCGATGGAAATAACCTGGTTTCAGGCATAGAAATATTACATTTTTCTGCACAACAAGCATAATCATATTCCATCTTACCGGAATTTTCTCTATCAATGTGAGCAGGAAACTTGATGATCCAGTCTTCTTCATCTACTTCTGTCATAATTTTAGGTCGGGCACCTCCGCTGGTTCCTCCCAACTCATATAAAAGGTCTAATTGATCAGAATATTCTGTCAACAATATCTTCTGGCATTGCAGAGCCAATTCATCCAAATTCACCGGTTCCCGATTCTTCATTATGTTTTTCTCCGGATAGTAAGTCAATGCCCCCATCCCTGATGTCCCAACAATGGAAAGACGGTCCAAAACTGTCAATTCTCCACTGTTGATTCCATGGTCTCTTAGCATACGATCTAAAAGCAAATTTCCCCACGCATCGGGCAAGCTGTCTGCAAAAACTCCAAAAAGACCATCAAAATAAACTTTTTCAGGAATAAAAACCTGCTTTTTCAGAGGTAGGGAAAATGGGTTGAGTGAAAAACCATTTTCTATCCAACTGTCAGAATATTGAAAAGCCACCCTGTGATTTACCGTCATCGCCAGTGTCCCTACCTGACGATTTGCAAAAAGCACCTGAAGCTTACCCCTTTCGCTCATTGATGACCTCCTCAATATTTCTATATGGAATATTGGTAAACAGATTTCTCATCTCCTCCGCCATATCCAATGCCATCGCAATTCTGGTAAGTGATAACAGGGAAATCTGTCCCGTTGTTTCAAATCGTTTCACCGAGCCATAACTGACTCCGCTCATTTCCGATAGCCTCTTTTGAGAAATAGAGCGACGCTTTCGTATATTTCTTACTCTCTGTGCCAATTTCTGATTCAATTCTTCTGCTGTTTCCCAAACTAAAGCTTCCATCAAATATCACCTTCCATTAATTAGATAATATTTTATCCAAAATATAGGATTTTATGCAAAACTAGATAATATATTATCCACCAATATTGTATAAGAACAGAGAATTCATGTCAATAATTATTTCAATTATAGAATATATTTCTCAATCACACACTCATGTTCTTTGCTTTTTTTATCATAACTGATGCCAACCAGCAAAATATCTCCGGAATAATTTGAAATTGCCTGAACATATTTTTTATCTTTTATTTGCTTTATTGCCGTTTCTGCTTTCTTATTCCATTTCAATTCCACAAGTAATATCGGCATCTCCTCTTTATACTCTGTTTTGGGGAAAAACACATAGTCTGCAAATCCTTTTCCGGTTGGAAACTCTCGGATCGGCATAAAATAGTATTCCATCGCTGCCAGATATGCTATGGCCAAAACACAACTGAGAGAATTCTCATCATTATATTGAATGGTTGATGTGAATTGGGAATGAATTTTTTCGATTTCCTTCGCCACCATTTCACCATCCAGATCCAGGGTGGCTTCCAGTAATTCTTCCGATGCTCTCTGGAAATCAATCAATTCATTCCACCGCACCTCTTCCAATGCCTCTTCAAATTCAATCCGTATTTCTTCATTTGGGATAAAAGCGGTTCCCAAATCCTGATCATAGGCAAGATATCCCAGATGAATCAAAGCTGTGAGCACATCATTTTTATTTCGAAAAGTCACCATATCATTTTGAAACGAGGTCGTCTTCACCTCAACAGAAGCACCGGACAACATTGCAATAATCGCTGTTTTCAGGCCATCAAAATTCATATTGATCAGAGGCAAAATCGACTCATAGGTTCCCGTCAAGGACCAATAACTTTTAAATCTTCCCCACAACATGAGATTAATTATGGCATTTGGATTATAGACATGGATATTTTCCAGAAAATACCCATCATACCACTGTTTTGCTTTTTCAAAATCCTGACCGTATTTTTCACAAAGAGCCTTTACTTCCTCTTCTGTAAAACCAATATAGGGAGCTAACGTTTTCGCATCCAACATAGAAAACTCATAAAAATTATTTAATGCAGACTGTGTTTTCACCTTTTTTATCGGAAGAATCCCCGTTAAAAATGCCAAATGCAAAAATTTTGTAGGTTCTGTCCCTTTGAACAATCCACGAAGAAAATTGATATATTCCTCTTGAACCTTTGCATTGGTTGCATCATCTCGAATCAACACATCCCATTCGTCAATGATAATGACAAATTTTCGTCCTGTTGTCTGAGCAATACGTGCCAAAGCTCCTCCCAAAGATAGTATTTCTGATAAATTCACTTCCTGAAATTCTTCTTTCAGTTCCTCTAATACACATTTTGTAATATAAGAAACAGTCTGTTCGGCAGAGCCGCAATCCATCCTGCACCACTGCACATCAAAATGTATCACATCATATTTATTCAGATGTTTCTCAAAATCTTCTTTATGAGTAATATTTTTTCCCGAAAATAATTCTCTGGAACCACAGCCTCTGCTGTAGTAAGCTGTCAGCATATTAGCCGTCATCGATTTTCCAAAACGTCTGGGACGACTATTGCAAATACAACACTGCTCTGTGTCAATCAGACTATTCATCTCCTCGATCAAACCAGTTTTATCTACATATATTTTTGAATTTACTGCTCTTTGAAAAGCACTGTTATCCGGATTAACATACATACCCATTCTATGTTCCTCCTCAGATTATGCATTATGTTATTCTAGTTGACATGCCACCACTTATCCATCCAGCTTGAAGTGGAGAGAAATTTTTGCTATGTTATATTAAATTATACCATCAAATTAACGAAACTAACAATAGTAAAGAAAAATACCGCCTGCAATAACTTTTCCTTTGAATCGTTACTACAGACGGCATAGTATAATTATTACCCAGTTATTCTATTATTAAAACCACCCATGTTCTTCACAGGCTTTATAAATTCCGTCCTCCACATTTGCTGCGGCGACATAATCTGCTTTTTCTTTTAACGCATCGCAGCCATTTCCCATGGCCACTTTATAAAATTCATCGTCGAACATAACAAGGTCGTTGTAGTCATCTCCGAATACGACCACATCTTCCGGCTTTCCTCCGGCGAAGGAAAGCATTCGTAAAATTCCTTCTTTTTTCGCATCCGGCTGGAACATCAGGTACTCTTTTACAAATCGAAGGTGACCCAGAGTGTTCTTCAAGGTCAGTTCCTCTTCTTTGTCTTCCGGGATGGAAATGTACATTTTATAGATGGCGTCATAATTGGCCGGATCAAAATGTTCGTCAATAATATAGACCGTCGGTTCTTTTCGTACGCCTACCTGCTCATGGAAAAGGAAACTGTTGGCATATACCTTTTCGGAATCATCCAGCGCCACATAGACGCCATAGCCAAGCTCGATGGCCTGACGGTAGACTGCCAGTGCCTTATCATACTCAAGCGGACGGTTTTCTTTCAATTCTCCGTCTAAATAAATGCCATAACCGCCGTTACAAACCATGTTGGGAAATTCATATTTTGCCCGGAATTTCTCTGCCTTGTAAGCGGCTCTTCCCGTTGCCAGGGACACAAAATGTCCTGCTTCCTGCAATTTGTGAATCGCTTCCAGCGCGGAAGGAACCACTTCCCCGGTGCTGCGATCTGTTAATGTACCATCGATGTCAAAAAAGAAGTATTTTTTACTCATGCTTATTCCCCTATCGTATTATAAATTATCACTTATTCGAATGGGTAAACCATGCCCCACTGATTTCTGACGGAGGTCAGGGTTTCCATCACGTCACGGATAATCTGAAGGTTGTCACTTCCGGTTCCGTTGGAGATGTATGCTTCCATATCCTGTACTTCGTACTGTAATGCCTTATCGGATTCTCCTGCTGTGATTTCTTCTGTGTGTCCGTCTTCTGTGTAAGTGATTGTCGCTTTCGCTGCTCTTGGGTACTCGCAAACTTCGATGAATCCTTTTTCACCTGCACCATCTTCACATCACCGATGACTCCGGATTCCACGATTTCTTTTAACTTCTTATATAATGGCATGTGAAGTAATGTCACACCGTCGCAGATCACAAGACCTTTTTCCTGAGCGATGGCAACACATTCTTCTAACTGACGGCTGTTCACTGTGATTGATTTTTCACAGAAAACGTGTTTTCCTGCTTTTACTGCCTGTAAAAGGAAACGGTAATGGAGGCTGTGTGGTGTTGCAATGTATACAATGTCCACATTTTCATCAGCGATCATTTCGTCAGCACTGCCATAGGCTTTTTTTACGCCGAATTCTTTTGCATATTTTTCTGCACCTTCCAGAGTGGTATCGCAAACGGCATAAATCTCACCATTCACTGCGTTAAGTGCTTCGCCCATTTCATGAGCAATCCATCCTGTTCCAAGCATACCCCAATTATATTCTTTCATTTTTTATCACTCCTGTCAACTATTTTAAATCCATCCTGGCCTGTGACGATTGCTTTTGTCACAACGCCGCAAAATAAACTACGTTCCACAATACCC
>JAQYIU010000068.1 GCA_028721415.1 Lachnospiraceae bacterium
TCCTGTAGCATGGAACTTCAGCACAATGCCATCTGAAGAATGGAAGAACGGTGTAGGTCAGGCATTAACAGCTTACGCAGCAGATCAGACAGATGCTAACTGGGATGCAGTGAAATCCGCATTTGTTGATGGATGGGCTTCCGAATATCAGCTGGCTAACCAGTAAGATTTCATATTTGATATAGCAATTATGTTTAGTATAGCGATCATTTAGATCACACATTTATTTTTCATTATCCTTATTGATTGGACAGGCGGGTTCCTGCCTGTCCTTTCTTTAACCTAAAATCAGGAGGTTTTTATGGAAAAAGCACTGAAACGTTACTCTCCATTTTTTGTCCTCCCAACGCTTGTAGCATTTATTATCGGTTTTGTTATCCCGTTTTTTGAGGGTATGTATCTTTCTTTTTGTCAGTTTACGACCGTATCCAATGCAAAGCTGGTAGGATTTTCTAATTATATTCAAGTTTTTAAAGATGCGACTTTTAAAGATTCTTTCGGATTTACTGTTGCATTTGCAGTAGTATCCATTCTTTTGATTAATATTATTGCTTTTGGTCTGGCATTGCTCCTGACCAGAAAGTTAAAAGGAACTAATATTTTCCGTACTATTTTCTTCATGCCGAACCTGATCGGTGGTATCGTTCTTGGTTATATCTGGCAGATTCTGATCAACTGTGTATTATCTTTGGTTGGTCAGCCGCTGCTTGCCCTGAACTCACCGGCTGGTTACTGGGGTCTGATCATCCTGATGTGCTGGCAGCAGATCGGTTATATGATGATTATTTACATTGCCGGACTTCAGAATGTTCCGGATGACCTGATTGAAGCCGCACAGATTGACGGGGCCTCTACGTTAAGAACCCTGTTTAGTGTTAAACTTCCGATGGTTATGCCATCTATCACAATCTGTGTATTTTTAACTCTGACTAACTCCTTTAAGCTGTTCGACCAGAACCTGGCACTGACCGGTGGTGACCCGAATCATGCCACAGAAATGTTGGCTCTGAACATTTACAATACGTTCTATTCCCGTGCAGGTATGCAGTGGAAGGGTATTGGACAGGCCAAGGCGGTTATCTTCTGTATTATCGTTATTGCGATTTCGTTAATTCAGCTTAAAGCCACCCGCTCGAAGGAGGTACAGCAATAATGAAAAAACGTACAAGTATTACGGATAAAATCTGGATTGTCATTTTAACGATACTTGCGTTATTATATGTTTATCCAATTGTGATGATTCTTTTTAACTCTCTGAAGGTAGAGAGAGCAATCAGCACGGCAACAGCTTTTGAACTTCCAACAGCAGAATCTTTCGCAGGACTTGCCAACTATGTGGATGCCGTATTATCCAAAGGATTTTTGCAGAGCCTTGGATTCAGTTTATTTATTACATTGACTTCGGTTGTGGCAATTTTGATCTGCTGTTCCATGTGTGCATGGTTTATCACCCGTGTGAAAAATAAATTTACACTGGCATTATATTATCTGTTTGTATTTTCCATGGTAGTGCCATTCCAGATGGTTATGTTTACATTGGCACAGACCGCTGATTCTCTGAAACTCAATACACCGTGGGATATCTGGGTGATTTATCTTGGATTTGGTGCCGGTCTTGCCGTATTTATGTTTGCCGGCTTCATGAAATCCATTCCGCTGGAAATTGAAGAGGCATCGATGATTGACGGATGTAATCCGCTTCAGACCTTCTTCCTCATTGTTCTTCCAATCTTAAAACCGACCATGGTTTCTGTAGGAATTCTGGAAGCAATGTGGGTTTGGAATGATTATTTACTTCCGACTCTGGTTCTTGATATCAAGAAATATAAAACCATTCCAATGCTGATCCAGTATTTCCGTGGAAGCTACGGAAGAGTGGAAATGGGACCGATGATGGCGAGTATCATGCTGACAGTCATCCCGATCATTATCGTTTATCTGGCTGGACAGAAACATATTATTAAGGGAGTTGCTGCCGGTGCTGTAAAAGGTTAAAACATACAGCAAAAGGAAAGGCGAATATACATATGACGATTAAAGATATTGCACGGGAATCCGGATATTCTGTCGGAACCGTATCAAGAGCACTGAACAATTCACCTGGCGTTTCTGAAAAAGCCCGAAACAAGATTATGGAAGTGGTGGAGAAACATCATTTTCGGCTGAACAGTAATGCCAGACATTTGAAAAAACAAAGTAAAGATGGAATCGCCATTATCATCAAAGGGACGCAAAATATGCTTTTTGCGGCTGTGGTGGAACAGCTTCAGGGGCTGATTAAAAGGAATGCCCATGCCTGTACTATTTATTATATCGAAGAATATGAAAATGAAGTGGAGCAGGCCATTCAGATCTGCCGGGAACGTCATCCGGAAGGAATTCTGTTTCTGGGAAGTAATCTCAATTATTTTCAGAAGAGGTTTCATGAGGTGGATGTACCCTGTGTGCTGGTGACAAACTCTGGAGAGGGGCTTCGTTTTGATAATCTTTCCAGCGTGACCACCAATGACCGGGAAGCGGCACAATATGTGATTGAGCATCTTTTATCTATGGGGCATCAGCATATTGGAATTATTGGCGGAAATATGGAACTTTCCCATGCTGCCTATTCTCGATATGAAGGCTGTAAGAAAGCATTTGAGGAAAATCAGATTCCTTTTGATAAAGAAAGACAGTATGAAGCTGCTCATTTTTCCATTGCCGATGGATATCAGGCCATGGAACGTCTGATGGGTAAGATGCCGGAGATGACGGCGGTCTTTGCGGTTTCGGATGTGATGGCCATCGGTGCGATACGGGCGATTCAGGATCGGGGACTCAGAGTTCCGGAAGATATTTCTGTTGTGGGATTTGACGGTATCGATATTGGTCGATATATGAATCCACGTCTCACCACGATTCGTCAGCACAGAGAAAGCATTGCTCTTAAAAGCGTGGAAATCTTGTTAGATCGTCTTGATGAACCGGCACTTGCTGTTCATGAGGTGGAACCGTTCCATCTTGTGCCGGGAGAAAGCGTATGTAAACATTAATGGAGGATTATTCATATGGCAAATATTAGCTTTAGACACGTTGAAAAAACGTATGATAACGGGGTGACCGTTGTTCCGGATCTGAATCTGGAAATTGAAGATAAAGAGTTTATCGTTCTGGTTGGACCTTCTGGTTGTGGTAAGTCAACAACTCTTCGTATGATTGCCGGCCTGGAAGATGTAACAGGAGGAGAATTATATATAGGAGACCGTCTGGTCAATAATGTTCCGCCGAAGGACAGAGATATTGCAATGGTATTCCAGAGCTACGCTCTGTATCCGCACATGACGGTATACAAGAATATGGCTTTTGCATTGGAATTACGTAAAGTTCCAAAAGATGAGATTGATAAAAAAGTAAGAGAGGCTGCTCGTATCCTCGAACTGGAACCATATCTGGATCGTAAGCCAAAGGCTCTTTCCGGTGGTCAGCGCCAGCGTGTTGCTTTAGGAAGAGCTATGGTTCGTGACCCTAAGGTATTCCTGCTGGATGAACCTCTTTCCAATCTGGATGCAAAACTTCGTACTGAAATGAGAAGCCAGATTTCACAGTTGCACAAACGTCTGCAGACTACATTTGTTTATGTAACTCATGATCAGACAGAAGCTATGACCATGGGTGACAGGATTGTTGTCATGAAAGATGGTATTATTCAGCAGGTGGATACACCACAGAATCTGTACAATTCTCCTTGTAATATGTTTGTGGCAGGATTTATCGGTTCTCCTCAGATGAATTTTGTTACAGTAAAAGTTGAAAAAGCAGCAGATGGATATGATCTGGTTTACGGTAAATGTCATATTCCAGTGAAAAATGAAGCTCTTGCTCCATATGTAGGTAAAGAAGTGGTAATGGGAATCCGTCCGGAAGATATCTATGTGGAAGAAGAGGGCGATGTAGCTGTTCTTGATGCAAAAGTGACTCTGGCAGAAATGATGGGCTCCGAAATTTATCTGTATTTCACTTACGAAGGCCAGAACCTGATTGCACGAATTCCTTCTGACGTAAATGTTCAGGCAGATGATACCATTCGTCTTACCGTGGATGAAGAGAAAGTACATGTATTTGATAAAGAGACAGAAAAGATTATCTGCCAGTAAGAAATAATCAGCGATAACATCTGTCGTAACTCATACAGAATAATTCGGCTACGATTGATAAATGGAAGAAAGGATGTGTTTATCATTGAGAAGCAGTGGAGTTCTCATGCATATTTCGTCACTTCCTTCTCCCTATGGGGTGGGAAGTATGGGACAGCCTGCTCGTGACTTTGTAGATTTCTTAAAAAAAGCAGGACAGACCTGGTGGCAGATCCTTCCGGTATGCCCCACCAGCTACGGGGATTCCCCTTACCAGTCCTTTTCCACCTTTGCCGGCAATCCGTATTTTATTGATCTCGATGAATTGAGAGAAGAGGGATTGCTCGAACCGGATGAATACAGCGAGATCGATTGGGAGAGTCCTGCAGATCGGGTGAATTACGGAGCTTTATATGAAAAGCGATATCGGATTCTTCAGTTGGCGGCAGAACGCTTTTTGGTGGCACCGTCGGAAGAATATGATACATTTTGCAGAGAAAATGCAGAGTGGCTGGATGATTACGCACTCTTCATGGCATTGAAAAATTACAGTTCGGGAAAGCCATGGATTGAGTGGGAAGAGCCATATCGAAACAGGGAGCCGGAAGCTTTGCATCAGTTCGAAAAAGAATATGCAGGATATATTCATTTCTGGAAGGTGCTTCAGTATTTCTTCTTCCGACAGTGGAAAGAACTGCGTACTTATGCCAACGCACAGGGGATTTCCATTATTGGAGATCTGCCAATCTATGTAGCTTTTGACAGTGTGGATGTGTGGGCACATCCGGAACTGTTCCAATTGGATGAAAGCAGAGTGCCTTCCATGGTAGCCGGATGTCCTCCCGATGGTTTTTCCGCAGATGGGCAGCTCTGGGGTAATCCGTTATTTGATTGGGAAACAATGGAAAAAGACGATTTCGCCTGGTGGACGGAACGGATTCGCTATCAGACAACCATTTATAATGTCCTGAGAATTGATCATTTCCGGGGATTTGATTCCTATTATGCCATCCCTTATGGAGAAAAAACTGCACAGAATGGAATCTGGAAAAAGGGACCGGGAATGAAATTATTCCATGCGATTGAGAAATCCATTGGAAGACAGGAGATTATTGCAGAGGATCTTGGATTCCTGACAGAATCGGTAAAAGAACTTCTTGCTGATAGTGGATTTCCAGGCATGAAAGTGATGGAGCTGGCCTTTGACAGCAGAGATGAGAACAGCTCCGAATATCTGCCTCATAATTTTATTCCGCATTGTGTGGCTTATACCGGAACCCATGATAATGATACGATTCAGGGCTGGATGGCATCTGCCTCCAAAGCAGACACAGATTTTGCAAAAGAATATCTGCGTCTGGATACCCCGGAGGAATATCACTGGGATATGATGCGTGCCCTCTGGAGCAGTGTGGCGGAAATCACCATCGTTCAGGCACAGGATTTTCTTGGACTTGGCAGTGAGAGCAGGATGAATATTCCTTCCACAGCAGGAGGTAACTGGTGCTGGAGAGCGTTACCGGGAAGTTTCGATGATGCTCTCGCAGAAAAATTATCTCATTATATGGATATTTACAGCCGGAAAAATTCGGCATCATAAATTAATATTACAAAAAGAGTGGCGAAGTTGTATTGGCATACAATTTTGCCACTTTTTTAGAAAGGTTGCAAAATGAAAAAAAGATATTCTATAGAGCAAACATCCCCTTCTTTTTTTCGTTCCGTCTGTGGATTGGCCATTCCGGTAACTCTTCAGTCTTTGATCGGGTCATCGTTCAGTGTGGTGGATCAGTTAATGATCGGACAGATGGGAAGTGTCAGTATCGCCGGAGTGGGATTAGCGGGAAAATTTCTCTCGATTTTTAATGTGTTGGCTGCGGCTGTGGCAGCGGTGGAAGGAATCATGATTGCCCAGTATATGGGAAGGCAGGAAGAACAGGGAGTCAATCGCAGTTTTTCTGTCAGTACAGTATTGGCAGCGGTGTTAACCCTGGTGTTTAGCCTTGCCTGTCTGCTATTTCCGGGACAGATTATGGGTTTATATTCCCAGGATCCGGCAACAGTAGGAGCAGCGGCAGGTTATTTGCGTATTGTGGGTGTCTGCTTTTCCTTTTCAGCAGGAACCCAGCTTTTATCAACACTTCTGCGTTGCATGGAAGAAGCAGTGATACCGTTGTATGCCAGTTTTGTAGCAATGATATTAAACACCTTACTCAATTACATGTTGATTTTTGGAAAATGCGGTTTGCCTGCCCTGGGAGTAACCGGTGCAGCTTTGGCTACCGGACTATCGCAGGCAGTGAACTTCTTTGTGTTATTGCTTTTATTTTACAGACAGGCGAGAAAAACAGGCTTTGTTCTTCGGTTTGATATTCATTTGGGAAAAGAAGGATGGATGAATTATGCTTTTATTTTGATTCCGATGCTGGTTACAGAGTTTTTCTGGGTGCTGGGAGAAAATGTTTACGGCATTATTTATGGTCATATGGGAACAGTAAACTGTGCAGCCATGACTCTGACCAACCCTTTACAGGGAATTCTGATCGGAACGTTAAGCGGAGTATCTCAGGCAGCGGGAATCCTGATTGGAAAACGACTGGGTAGCGGTGAATATGACCAGGCTTACCGGGAATCAAAAAAACTGATGCTTTACGGACTCTGTGGTTCTGTTTTACTTTCCCTCCTCCTTTTTGCCTTCCGGCAGGTTTATGTGGATCTCTATCAAGTGGAAGCGGAAGTAAAACAGGTGACAGTGCAGGTGTTGGCAGTCTATGTCGTAATCTGTAACGTGAAAGTTCAAAATATGATTCTTGGCGGCGGAATTCTTAGAAGTGGAGGAAAGACCCAATACCTGATGGTCATTGACCTTATTGGTACATGGATATTCGGAGTTCCTCTTGGTCTGCTCTCTGCATTTATCTGGAACCTGTCGCTCCCAGTGGTGTATCTTCTATTATCCCTGGAAGAATGTGTGCGTCTCGGAATTTCTCTGGCGGTATTTCGACAAAAAAGGTGGATGAAAAGTCTGCGTTAGGCGTGAGAAAATAAAATGATAAAATTTCTTCTTGACAGTTGCATGATTTAGTATTATATTAAATCCTATAAAACCGATAGGAAATATGTGAAAGGAGAAATGAACATGAAAAAATTTATCACATTTTTATTAACCGCATTACTTGGAATACTGGCATTGACCGGTTGCGGAAGCAGTACAGCTCAAAATGAAGAGGCGGCAACGGAGAGTGCCGGAGGAAGCGAGATTTATCGAACTCTTGATGAGATTAAGGAAAGCGGAACCATCAAGATCGGTGTGTTCAGTGACAAAAATCCATTCGGATATGTCGATGAGAATGGTGAATATCAGGGATATGATATTTATTTTGCAGAACGACTTGCCAAAGACCTTGGTGTGGAAGTGGAATATGTTCCGACAGAAGCAGCGAACAGAGTGGAATATCTTGAAAGTGGAAAAGTCGATGTGATTCTCGCTAACTTTACGGTAACAGAAGAAAGAGCACAGTCAGTTGACTTCGCACTTCCGTATATGAAAGTGGCCCTCGGTGTCGTATCTCCGGATGATGCACTGATCACCTCCCCGGATGAACTGAAAGGAAAAACCTTAATTGTCACAAAAGGGACAACAGCAGAAACTTATTTTACAGAGAATTATCCGGATGTGGAATTACTGAAATTTGACCAGTATACAGAAGCCTATAATGCATTACTGGATGGACGTGGAGATGCATTTTCCACAGATAACACAGAAGTACTTGCCTGGGCAATCCAGAATGACGGATTCTCCGTTGGAATTGAATCTTTAGGTAATATTGATACTATCGCACCGGCAGTTTCAAAAGGAAATGAAACTTTATTAAATGCGATCAACGATGAAATCAAGAGTCTGGCAGATGAGCAGTTCTTCCATGCCGATTACAAAGCAACACTGGAACCGGTATACGGCGATGATGTCGATCCGGAAAGCCTTGTGGTAGAAGGCGGCGTTGTGGATGGAGAAGAACCTGCTGAGACAGAACCGGTAGAAGAAAAAGGAACAATTACAGTAGCTGCATCTGCTACTCCTCATGCAGAAATTTTAGAGCAGGCAAAACCTTTACTGGCTGCAAAAGGCTGGGATCTGGAAGTAACAGTATTTGATGACTATGTACAGCCAAATCTGGTTGTGGAAAATGGAGAAATTGATGCAAACTATATGCAGCATCAGCCATACTTAGATGACTTTAATGCACAGAATGGAACACATCTGGTAAATGTAGGCGGAATTCACTATGAGCCATTTGGTATTTATCCGGGAACAAAATCTTCTCTGGATCAGCTGGAAGATGGCGATGTTATCGCAGTTCCAAACGATACTACAAATGAGGCAAGAGCTTTACTTCTTCTGGAAGCAAATGGTGTGATTACCCTGAAAGAAGGTGCCGGACTTACAGCAACAATCAAGGATATCGAAAGCTACAATAAAAAGATTGAAATTGAAGAGCTGGAAGCAGCACAGGTATCCAGAGTCAAAGATGAAGTGGCATTTGTTGTATTAAATGGAAACTATGCTTTACAGGCAGGATTATCTGCAGCAAAAGATGCTATCGCTTACGAACAGGCCGATTCCGAAGCAGCACAGACCTATGTGAATATCATTACAGTAAAAGAAGGCAATGAAAATAACGAAGGAATCAAAGAACTGGTAAATGTATTAAAATCCGATGAAATCAAGGACTATATTAATGAAACATATGATGGAGCAGTTGTTCCGTTTGAATAACGAATGTACTGCCTGATTGGCAATGGAACAAGAATTACTGACTTTTCAGAATGGAGATGCACTATGAATCCGATAATTAAAGTAGAAAATGTAAGTAAGACCTTTCATACGAAGGGCGGCGAAGTGACAGCGCTTCAGGATATTAATCTGGAAATTGAAAAAGGCGACATCTATGGAATTATCGGATTATCCGGTGCCGGAAAGAGCACTCTGGTGCGTTGCCTCAATTTGCTGGAAAAGCCAACGGAAGGAAATGTATTTGTAAAAGACAGAAATATTCTGGAACTTTCCCCGAAGGAACTGCGGCTGGAAAGAAGAAATATTGGAATGATTTTTCAGCATTTTAATCTTCTTATGCAGAGGAACGTTCTGGAAAATATTTGTTTCCCTATGGAGATAGCCGGAGTCGGCAAAAAGGAAGCAGAAAAGAAGGCACTTTCTCTGTTAGAGACCGTCGGCATGGAAGAGAAAGCGAAAGCTTATCCGGCACAGTTGTCCGGTGGACAAAAACAGAGGGTGGCCATTGCCAGAGTATTGTCGAATAATCCGGAAATTCTCCTTTGTGATGAGGCAACCAGTGCTCTGGATCCACAGACTACAAAGTCTATTCTGGAACTTTTAAAGCAAATCAATGAAACTCTTGGAATTACTATTGTGGTAATTACTCACGAAATGAGTGTAATTCAAGAGATCTGTAATAAAGTGGCTGTTCTGGAAACGGGACATGTTGTAGAAACAGGAACTGTGGAAGAATTATTCCGGGCACCGAAGACAGAACAAGCAAAAAAACTGGTCTATACGGGAACACCGTTAGTTGAAATTATGAAAGGGGAACGGGAAATCAGAATCACATTTGAAGAGGAATCTGCCTTTGAGCCGGTTATCGGCAATCTGATTCTGGAATTTCAGACACCTGTTAATATTTTATATGCCAACACAAAGAATATAAACGGAAAAGCTGCAGGGGAAATGATCCTGCAGCTTCCGGAGGAATCCGATGTGGCAGACCGGATGATCGGATATTTTCACAGTAAAAATATAAAAGTGGAGGAGTTGACAAAATAAAATGGATAGTACATTGGTTACGATGCTTTTGGAAGGAACAAAAGATACTTTATATATGACACTGGTATCCACTTTATTTGGATATGTCCTTGGACTCCCGCTGGGTATTATTCTTACCATAACGGATAAAGACGGAATCACACCTAATGCAGGTATTTATAAGATTCTCGATGTGTTGGTAAATCTGCTCAGAAGTATCCCATTTTTGATTTTACTGATTCTGGTCATTCCATTGACGAGATTTCTTGTGGGAAAAAGTTATGGATCCACTGCCACAATCGTTCCTTTGGTGATTGCAGCAGCCCCATTTATTGCCAGAATGGTAGAATCCTCGCTAAAAGAAGTGGATAAAGGAGTGATTGAGGCAGCGACAAGTATGGGAGCCAGTACATGGACGATCATCACAAAAGTACTCCTTGCCGAAGCAAAAACATCTCTTCTGGTTGGAGTGACGATTGTTCTTGGAACCATTCTTGGATATTCTGCCATGGCGGGAGCCGTCGGAGGAGGTGGTCTGGGAGATATCGCAATCCGATATGGATATTATCGATATCAGACCGATATCATGATTGTTACCATTGTGATTCTTGTGATTCTGGTACAGATTTTACAGGGAATCGGAATGATGATATCAAAAAAACTGGACCACAGGCGAGTATAGTCATTTCAGTGGATGAATCCTCTTTGAGATTCATGATTTAACCCAGTGGAGGAATTGTCTTAGAGATTCGCAATTTTAAATAGAAAAGAGAACTATAAATGGATATAGCATTTATCAGAGAATACACGCCTCTTTATGTGGAGGCAGCAAAATTGACAATCGGTATTGCCTTATTTGGCATATTGTTTTCCATAGTGGTGGGTGCCCTTTGCAGTATCATCCGATATTATAAGATTCCGATTTTGGAGAAACTCGCAGGTATATACATTGAATTATCCAGAAATACACCTTTGCTGGTACAGTTATTTTTCCTCTATTTTGGCCTACCCAAAATCGGAATCCATTTCAGCTCGGAAAGCTGTGCGGTGATCGGACTTACATTTCTTGGCGGAAGCTACATGGCGGAAGCCTTTCGAAGTGGCCTGGAAGCGGTGGATGAGATACAGAAAAATTCTGCTCTCGCTCTGGGACTTACCTCTGTCCAGACTATGTGGCATGTGATCTTGCCTCAGGCGATTTCTGTTTCGGTTCCTGCTTTTTGTGCCAACATTATTTTTTTGATTAAAGAAACCTCTGTGTTCAGTGTCCTGGCATTGCCGGATCTGATGTACGTGGCAAAAGATTTAATCGGCCTTTATTATAAGACAGACGAGGCATTATTGATGTTAGTGGTCGCCTACCTTATCTTATTGTTGCCGATTTCTATCATTGCTTCCCTGGTAGAAAGGAGGGTACGCTATGCAGGATTTGGGAATTAGAGTACTCTTCATGGGAAATAACATGGCAAGGCTTCTGGGTGGCCTTTGGGTAGCGGTGAAAATCTCGTTGATTTCCATGGTGTTATCTGTGATATTTGGATTGCTTTTTGGAATGTTCATGACTTTGAAAAATCCATTTACCCGGGCAATTTCCCGTATTTATCTGGAATTTGTCCGGATAATGCCCCAGCTGGTACTCCTTTTTCTGGTTTATTTTGGCATGACGAAAACCTTTGGAATTAATCTGTCAGGAGAACTCTCGGCAGTCATCGTTTTTACCATATGGGGGACAGCGGAAATGGGAGATCTGGTCCGCGGAGCTTTGATTTCTATTCCAAAACACCAATATGAGAGTGGCGCCGCTCTGGGCTTTACTCAAATTCAAACTTATCAATATATCATCATTCCCCAGACATTGCGCAGATTGATTCCATTATCCATCAATCTTGCTACTCGAATGATAAAAACCACCTCCCTGATTGTTCTCATCGGGGTAGTAGAAGTGCTGAAAATCGCACAGCAGATCATAGAAGCCAACCGTTATACGGTACCAGATTCTGCACTCTGGATTTACGGAACGATTTTCTTTCTTTACTTTTTTACCTGCTGGCCGATATCACTGTTAGCCGGTAAGTTGGAAAAAAGATGGAATGGATAATTGTTTTGTGGAAAAATCAAGATAACAAAGAAAGGAAACGAAGATGAAAAACGAGGAAACTTTACTGGAAATCAGACATTTACATAAAGATTATGGAAATGGAGCCGTTTTAAAGGACGTTTCCTTCGATGTCCACAAAGGAGAAGTTCTTGTCGTCATCGGCTCCTCAGGATGCGGCAAGAGCACTCTCCTTCGCTGCCTGAATGGTCTGGAATCCATTCAGACGGGAACCATAAGCTTTTGCGGAAAGACCATTGACGGAAGCAAAAAGGACTGGTTCCAGGCAAGACAGAAAATTGGAATGGTATTCCAGAGCTATGATTTATTTCCCCACAAAACCGTCCTGGAAAATGTAATTCTGGCACCGTTAAAAGTGCAGAAACGCTCCCGTGCCGAGGCGGTAGAGGAAGCAGAAATCCTTCTGAAAAGAGTGGGGCTTTACGATAAAAAAGATGTCTATCCAAGACAATTATCCGGTGGACAAAAACAGAGGGTAGCCATTGTCCGGGCTCTCATCATGCATCCGGAAGTGATGCTTTTCGACGAGGTGACTGCAGCCCTTGATCCGGAGATGGTAAGAGAAGTCCTGGATGTTATGTTGGAGCTGGCAAAAAAAGGACTTACGATGATTATTGTTACCCACGAAATGCAATTTGCCAAAGCAGTGGCAGACCGGGTGATTTTTCTGGATAACGGAGAAATTGCCGAAGAAGATACACCGGAGAACTTCTTCAATTGCCCGAAAACAGAGAGGGCAAAAAGCTTCCTCAATACCTTTGTGTTTGAGGAAGGATAGACGGGGTGTCGCACTGTTATGAAGCGCAGCCCAAAGCACAACAAAACAGTAAAACGGTTTCCTTACCGTTTTACTGTTTTGTTGTTTTTTGATTTTTGTTATTGTAATATAGAAATATAAAAATATTAGAAATTGTTGTTTTTTACAGGAGAGAATTATGCAATATTCAATGAAAAAATCAAAAAAATTACTTATTTTATTTTCCTGCATATTTTTATTATGCTTTTTGACTATGCCACAGGAGATTCATGCAGCGAATTATGTCATAAAACGAATTCGGGAAGTTAAAAAAGAGTATCCGCAGGGCAGTAAGATGAACAAGTGGGTTCTGGCTTCTACTTTGGTGGATAAAGGGAGAGATGTTCATTACTCTTCGGCTTATAATGGGGGATGTAATGCGCTGGTTGCTTATGTGACCATGAAAGTGTTTCACAACCCATATATTCCGTATTCTGTTGCATACAAAACGATTGGTACAGCGAAAACTTCAAGTTTGTCTTCCATGAAAAAGCTGTTTAAGAAAGCAAAACCGGGAGATGTGGTTCGGATGTATAACAGTAAGGGAGAATGCCATTTTGGAATCTTTTTGTCGAAAACAGGCAGTGGAATCAAATTGTATGAGGCCAATTTTGGAGCTAAAAATAAAGTTTGGTATAATCATCTCTGGAAATGGAGAGATATCAGAAGATGGTCCCGTGGTGCTACGAGAGTGAGTGTGCTTCGGTCCTGGAACTATAAACAGGTTGCTTCTGGAAAAGTGGCAAAAAATTATAAAAAAGGAAGTATTTTCACTGTAAATGGCATTACCTATAAAGTAACGAAAAATGCATTGAGAGGTGGACAGGTAAAGGTGATCGCAAAAGATTCAAATGCAGGCAAAGTTCCTAAAGCGATTGGGGTGAACAAAGATCTGGCAGCATATCTGCGATCAGCAAAGAATCTGAGATATAGTGTGGATGCCATTGCGGATATGGTTGAATTTAAAGAATATCGGAAAATACCCGGTAAAATACAGGATGAACAATATTTTGTGGTGAAATAATATATACAAAAGCAATGATGATTTGTTTTTTTGATGGAAGATGAAAAACAAATCATCATTGCTTTTTTTGAAAATGTGAACAATTTGTGAAATTAGCACTCGACACTTGACTTGGCTAATAGCATGTGTTATATTACTTCTAGAACAAAGGGAATAAACAAACAACCGGGTTTCATCCCGTTTATTATAATAGATTTGTTCATATGTATTATACGAACCATAAAGCTGGTTTGTATCAGTAAGAGATTTTATTGTATGGAAGGAGAATGTATTATGTTAATGCCTGGTATTTTCGATAATAATTTTGTAGATCACTTTTTTGATGATGTATTCACAATGCCAAGTGGATATCAGAAGATGGAGAATACCGTAATGAGAACAGATATCCGGGAAGTCGGTGAAGATTACGAGCTGGCTATGGAGCTTCCGGGGTACAGCAAGGAAGAGATTCAGGCTGAACTGAAAGATGGAATTCTTACCATTGCAGCAGAACATAAAGAAGAAACCGAAGATAAAGATGAGAAAGGAAAATTCATCCGAAGAGAAAGATACACTGGAAAGTGTAAGAGAAGTTTCCAGGTTGGAAAGTATATCACTCAGGAAGATATACATGCAGCCTTTAAAGATGGTGTTCTGACCCTCCGGTTCCCAAAAGAGAAGAAACCGGTTGTGGAAGAGAAAAAATATATTGCAATTCAGTAGAGTTAATAGTCACTCCTTATTTCTTTCTGTGGGGCCGCGAAAGCGGCTCCTCTTTTTTTATGCAAAAAAATGAATAAAAATGCAATATTTCCAATAATCAGGTTGTATTTTGAATGAATTTCCAATAAATTATTCAATAAAATTAATTCCGTAACATATGTTACGTAAAACAGAAGGAGATATTGATATAATGATAAAAAATAAAGAATATCCACTGACCTCTTTAGATTATAGTTTTTTAGCGCAGACGGAATTATTTGAGAATATTTCGCAGGAGGGGATTCGAAAGCTTTTACAGTGTTCAGGTGCCTTTGTAAAAGACTATGAAAAAGGGGTATATTCGAGTCAATAAATCCAGGGCAATGATTTTGGATTATGAAGGACTGGAAAGTGTTTGTCATAAATAAAAAATTTTTGGAAAAAGCACCATGAGAATCATGATTATCAATCCGGATTATGGGATGACAAGAGAGGAGATGGAGCTGCGTTGCCAGATGCTCTCGAAGGCAGTCGGACCGGATGTGGAATT
>JAQYIU010000069.1 GCA_028721415.1 Lachnospiraceae bacterium
GGTAATTTTGACGGCGGTAACCTCTCTTTATCTGCTCATTTTTTTATAATAATTTGTAAAATACCTTCTGTACCATTATTAATTTTAATGAAATAGTTACATTTTTTATATGATTTAACGTTGTTTTTTTTGGCAAATAATAGTATAATGAGTGACATAGAGTAATGAACTCTGCGAAGAATAAAAAAGTAAGGAGGTTGAAAAAATATGAGACATCATCCATCTGGAAAACGCAGATTGATGGTGACTCAGCTGGCCGGAAGCCATGAGAGAGGACATTATGATGCGACGGTATATTTTGTTCGTGTCAGTGTGACAAATGGGGAAAATGGCGGTTTGGAGAGTGTTGTTGCGGCGCATATCGATGAGCAGATGACCAGTGCAAAAAGAGAGATTTCCTTTGAGAATTCCTATGATCCGGTGCCGACAGCGCCGGAAACAGAGGCAACCACAGAAACAACTGCGGAAGAAGTGGTTTCCACAGAGGAAGAAGAGTCAACAGCAGCAACAACAGAGGCAAAAAGTAAAACGGCGGCAAAGAAAAAAGAGGTGAAATCCGAAACGAAAAAACTGGTGATGATACGAACACCGGTCTTTGGATCACCATGCTTGCCATAGCTTGTTGCGCCATTGTTCTGGTTCTTCTGGAGCGGTATCGGGCTCATGGTAGACAAAATAGTGAGAAATAATAATTTGGCGCTGTTTGCAAAAAATACGTAAAAAATACGTGAGAAAAGAAAGCCAGCAGGCAAAGAAGAGATTGTCTGTTGGCTTTTTTCAGGAAAGGGGACACACCATGGTGGAAGGAAAGGATTTTCAGAGGGTTTATCATCGTACCTGGAAGTCGTCAATGCTTATTATTACTTTCCATAAAAAAGAAGAAAAATTATTTGGAAAAATCTATAATATGCATATCCCATACGGCATTGAATATGATGATCCAGGAGACATGATATTGAAAATGGATCGCATTTATGATCTTCTGGCATATCCAGAAAGTACATATGAGACAAGAAAATGGGATGACAGCAAAAAATGGGAAGGGACAATTCTGGAAAATGACAACGATTGGAATTACGATCCTGAACTGGCAGATAAAATTAACTTTGATGAAAATGGATTTGTGCCGGCTGTTATCGTAGAAACCCGGTATCGGCAAAATGGAAGCTGGCAGGGGATTATGAATGCCGGAGGGAAAAAGATTCCTTTTCGCAGTTCTCTGGAATTTTTACATTTATTTATGGATTATACAGGACATTAGATAAATAAAGGAGTAAATGAGATGTGTGCATTTACTCCCTTATTTTATATACAAGTTGATTCGAGATATGGTTGCAATCAGAATCTAATCCGGAAGCTGTATATGTTTTTCCAATGCTTCTTCCAGCTCTCTGGTGCCGATGCCGATGTATCTTTGGGTAATCGCAGTGGAAGAATGCTGCAATAATTTTTGAACCAGCACAATGTTGTAATCATTATTCAGATATATTTCTGTAGCAAAAAATTTGCGGAAAGAATGGGTGGATATATTATCGTATTCCAGATAATCCACCACTTTTTTCAGATAAGTCTGCACGTTTCTTTCCTTTGTTTTGAAAATCGGCTCCTCTTTTGATATATCATTTTTAATACAATATTTTTCTATAAAATCATAGACTTCATTAGGAACCGTGAATTCACGCTTTTTCCCTGTCTTCTGTTCGGTGATATCCAGACGATATCGCTCTCTGTCTTTTACGAAGGAATTAAGCCGTAATCTTAAAATATCTTCAATTCGAAGACCTAAATTGGCTTCTAAAACCAATGCTGTCATAACCTGTTCGTTTGGCCGGAAATTATAGGCTCCGGTTTTCATTAATTTGATAATGGTATCGTATTGGTCTCTTGTGAGAGCCACTGTCTTTTTATTCGCCATAGTTAGTTGAAACTACCTCTCGATGTTCTGCCATTCTAATAATATGATATCTTGTCGGTTGTTTTCTGTTTTCATCAGAAATCTTATATTTATGTTTACAGAGCTATTATATCTCGGAAATCCTGTATTTTCAACAAAAAAGATTGCGTATAATATGTATTATACGCAATTACATTGTAATACAAAGTATATGTAATACAGTAAATGTGTTACAAAAGATTGCGATTTATTATTTGGAGTGGTATAATCATTAAAAATGACATTTTTTTGCCAGAAAATATATCAAAAAACGAAATAAACAAAAACAATTGTGTCAATGAGAACCAGTTGTACAATTCACGAGTGATGGTAATAAATTTAGGAGATGAATAAAGATGAAAGAGAACCAAACGCAGCCAAAATCATTTCGAATCACAGAGGAAACAGCGAACAAATTAAAAGAGATTGCTTCAAGTAACGGAAAAAATCAGCAGGAAACCCTGTCGATGCTTATTCAGGTCTATGAATTGCAGGAAGGAAAAGAAACCTTAGCAGGAAAGCGTGATGACATCGATAAGTTCCAAGGGTTGTTGACAACCATTACCAGGATGTATATGTCTGCTTTGGAAGATGAGAATAACGCTATGACGATAGCAAGAAGTCAATTTGAGGCACAGCTTAATTCCAAGGATCAGGTAATTCTTGGATTGCAAAACAAGAACAAAGAACTTCAGAAAGCTTGCGATTTATTCTATTCCGAAAAGGATAATTATGAACTGCAGCTTGAAAATTTACAGAGAAAAAACGACGAATTGGAAAACGGACAGATTCTGCAGAAAGAGGCTTATGATAATGTTTTACAAGGAAAAGATGAATTATTGAGAGAAAAAAATGAATCAATTTTTGCCTTTCAAGATGAATTAAAAGAAATAAAATCAAAATATGATACACTTTTGGCAGAGAATCAGACAGCTGCTGCCACACAGGACGCTTTAAGAGAAAAATTGAAGTCGCTTACGAAAAGCTATGACGGCTTAGAAGGCAAGCTAAGTGCATTGGAAACATATAATGAAGAACTTCAGGCCGCTATCGAGAAAATGAGAGTTTTTTACGAAGAAGAAAAGAAAAAAATCGAGAGTCAATCAGAAGAAAAATATGCACTGGAACTTGAAAAAGCGATTTTTAATGCAAAAAAAGAGACGGAAATCCGGTACGACGAGCGTTTGTGGCGTTGTCAGAATGATTTAGATCAGTATAGGGGTAAATATTATGCATTATTAGAAAAACAGGCGGAGAAGCGTGAGAGGGACGAATAAAGATAAATTACCATCAAAAGGGAGATGATTCCTGTTGATGGTAATGCTCTTGTATCATTTTTGAGTTATAGTATTTATAATAATCTTATGTGTCAGTGTGTTCTCTTAATTTTACTTTTCCAGCAGCTTTTCGACGGCGTTCATCTTCGATGGCTGCATAATGCTTTCTGGTGGTATTGACATCTTTATGGCCGAGAACATCTGCCACAAGATAAATATCACCGGTTTCACGATATAATTGAGTACCATAAGTACTGCGAAGTTTATGAGGGGTGATATTTTTCAGCGTTGTGACTGTTCGTGAATATTTTTTTACAAGATTCTCAACGGCTCTGACACTGATACGATTCTTTTGCATGGAGAGGAAGAGAGCATCTTTGGAACCTTCTTTAGCTGTGATCAGTTCCCGCTCATCCAGGTAATTCAGTAACGCTTCTTCCACTTCTTCGCCGAAATACAGGATAACTTCTGTACCGCCTTTACGGTGGATTTTCATCCCGTTAGTTTCAAAATCCAGATCCGGAATATCAAGTCCGACACATTCAGAAACACGGATTCCGGTTCCGAGAAGGAGAGTAAGAATGGCAAGATCTCTTACCTTTGTTTTGTTATGGTATTTTTGCTGAGATTTTGTTAGCTTGTCTCCGCTTTCAACAGAATCCAGAAGTTTGGCGATTTCATCAACTTCAAGACGGACAATCGCCTGTTCATGTTTTTTGGGCATATTCAGGAGACTGGCTGTATTATGTTCAATCTTTTGCTTTCTGTAGAAAAATTTATAAAGAGAGCGAATACTTGCGGTTTTGCGCATCCGGCCACGTTCTTCGTTGCTGTGAACCTTATTATCAGGATCTTCATACAATTTAATGTAGTCAAGATATTCTTCAAGCTGCGTCAGAGTGATTTTATCTAAGACAGTAATCGGCCAGGATTTTACCGGTCCTTCCTCCAGATCAGGATATTCTTCTTCCAGAAAACGAAAGAAAATGCGAAGATCATACCCGTAAGCAATTCTGGTACGGGATGAAGTTGTGGGCTCAATTCCGCGAAAGAATTCTTTACAAAATGACGGAAGATCCCTACAGAGTTTTCGCAAACGTTTTTCGTTTTCGATATTAATCTGATCAGAATAATTTGCTGACTGCATGGTGCACCCTCCTTTATCTGATATTGATGATAGTTTTATTATAACACATTTAATGCTTTGTTTAAATGTTATTTATACAAATAACAAAAAAAGAGTCGTGCCATTATACAAATAAGACTATATTCATACAAAATATCATCTTGTTATTTGTGCGAATAACGACCAGTTGTTATCATTTTTCCGAATCTCTTTCTGAAGCCGGAGGACAGTTTGGATTTACCAGACCATTTATGATTGCACGAAACATTCGAGCTTTCGCACCTGGATGTTCATAATTTAATTGGTTTACCAGATCTTTGGCATATTCCCGTTTTGTTGTTCCGTCAACCGGACATGGACTTTTTACAACCGGCAGATTATTTGCCTCTACAAATCCTTTGACATCACCTTCATATAAAAACATGAGAGGACGAATCAGAGTCAATCCGGAACGGTCCAAAAATGTGACAGGAGAGAAGGTATGAAGTCGCCCTTCAAAAATCAGAGACATCATCATCGTTTCAATGAGATCATCCTTGTGATGTGCGTATGCCACTTTGTTACATCCCAGTTCCTTCACCTTATCATTCAAGGCTCCTTTTCTCATTTTGGCACAAAGGGAACATGGATTGGTTTCATTTCGCACATTAAAAACGACTTCTGCGATATCGGTCTTAATGATGTGATATTCGACTTTAAGTTCATCACAGAGTTCCTGAATTTTATCGAGATTAAGATTCTGGAATCCTAGATCAACGGTAACAGCGATAATCTCAAATTTTTTCGGATAAAAATAACGCAGATGTGCTAAAGCATACAAAAGAGTCAGGCTGTCTTTCCCGCCTGAAATACCAATGGCAATTTTATCATTTTCTTCAATCATACCGTACTCATCAATTGCCTTTCGGGTATAGCTTAATAACTGTTGTAATTTCATAAAAATAATCCTTCCCAGAGTATTTAAAATTTCATAGAAGATTGCTATGATTAGAATCAACTTTATAATCATAACATGTAATTTTTTTCGTTTCAATACATAAGATTTATTGAATATGATATAATCATTCAAATAACAGATTTCCGTGTCATACAACGGTTTCGTCCTGACATTTTATATCATCATTGAGGAGGCATCATGAAAAATTTCGTACAAAATATGATTCTGGTTATCGCGTTGACGATTGTCATATTATTTTCCTATGCTTATGTCCAAAATAAAGTGCAAAGCATGAATCCATCTGAATTATATCATTTGCTAAAAAATGAATTATCGATCCTTCAATCAGAAAACAATAAAACTTCTGATCATTTGTCGGACAAACCGGATACCTATCATGCTGTCTGGGTAAGCTATCTTGAATTCAACAGCTATCGCAATTCTGTAAAAACAAATAACGAAACAGCATTTCGAGAATTTTTTCAGAGAATATTGGACCAATGTGCACAGTATGATATCAATCATGTCATCGTTCATGTCAGACCTTTTGGTGATGCCTTGTATCAATCGGAATATTTTCCATGGGCCGCCTGTATCTCAGGTAAACAGGGCAAAAATCCCGGATATGATCCTCTGAATATCATGGTCGAACTGGCCCACAAAAACAATATCAAAATAGAAGCTTGGATTAATCCGTACAGAATATCATCAGGAGCAGATATCTCAGAACTATCCGACGATAACAAAGCAAAAATCTGGAGCACATCCTCAACTACAGAACGAAATGTTCTTACTTATGAAAATGCATTATATTACAATCCTGCATCGAAAGATGTTCAGGATCTGATTAACCATGGGGTTAAAGAAATTGTTGAAAAATACGATGTAGACGGAATACATATGGATGACTACTTCTATCCAACCTTTACCAAAGACAATTATGATAAAGTATTTGATGCCGTAGAATACGAAAAAGCGATAAAAGAATATGTTATTTCCTCAAATACAAGCATTGCTGACTGGAGAAGAGATAATGTGAATACCCTTGTCTCGACACTCTACCAAACAATTAAATCCATTGACAACAATGTTATCTTTGGAATCAGTCCGGCCGGCAATCTGTCCAACTTAAGAAGTAATCTGGAATATTATACGGACATCGATACCTGGGTAGAAAAAGAGGGTTATATAGATTATATTATGCCACAGATTTACTGGGGCTTTACCAATGAACAGGCACCATTTGAAGAAACATTAGAACAATGGATAAAACTAACAAAAAAATCAAAGGTAAGATTATACATTGGACTGCAATTATATCGAATGGGAACGACAGATCAAGAACAATCAGATTATGAAGAATTACAGTCAGCAGAACTCATAACAAAACAACTGAATCTACTCAAAACAAAATCCATTGCTGGGTATTGTCTATTCAGTTATCAGTATCTGGATGCAGACTGTAAAACATATCAATTTGACTCCAATGAATTTTCAGAGAGTAGAAAAAAATTACTGAAGCAGATAGCAACAGAACTGAAAAACAGAAGACAAAAATCGAGATAACTCTGCGTTAAAGTTGTGTTTTGCGAAGAGTTGAAGAGATCTCTCTTTCATGAAAAAAATCCAGAGAAACCAAAACGCTCTCTGGATTTTTTATGTAAAGTATGCAGTTCTTACAACAAAAAAGAAATTGTTCTATTCTCCCAAAATTTCTGTCAATAATACAACAGCATCTTCGATACAGCCATCACAGCTTCTTAACACCTTTCCGCTGTCCAGTCCCTTGATTTCGCGGCAAATGGTGGAACCGTTTTTCTCACGGAATTTGGAATTTAATTCACGGACTTTCTTGTAAGTAGATGCTTTAGAATCCGGTGCATCCAAATTACCAGTGCTGTTGATCATACTCATAACCAGTGCCATACCGGTCACTGCACCGCATGTACCGTAGGAATCGCTGTCACCAAAGCCCAGACCTTCAGATATTTTGAAAGCGGTTTCTTCGTCTAATCCCATTTTATCGCAAAAGGTACAGACAACAGCCTGGCTGCAGTTATATCCTTTTTTGTGGTAGTTCAATGCTTTTTCTACTCGGTTCATTTTTTATTTCCTCCTCGTTTTCTTTAATTTCATTTGTGTGATTTGCTTATTTAGACAATAATATTTTTATTCTGTTTTGTGTTTAAAGATACAGGAATCATTTTTCCAGTCTATGGTACGAAGAGAAATCTCTGTGCCATCTAATTTGATTTCAATACTCCAAAGAAGTACATTTTCTTCATCGGAAGCAGAAACAACCAACAGATCAAAAGGATCGATGGTTTCCAGCATAAAGCTGGTGATTCCGATTACAAAATCATTTAATTCTTCATAATTCTGCAATGCCTCGCAGGAAGGAATCTCGAATACTTCCGGGAATAAAGGATGTCCCTCTGCTGTTTTCAAATTATCGATGGATTTACTAAAAAAAGGATTCCCATCCTTACTTGCTTCTAATAATAAATTGTTCATTTATCCTCTCCCAATAGCTTTGTGTAATTTACATTTTCAGATAAGCATCTGCGATTTTTTGGTATTCGGTAAGATCCATGATCGGTTCTACAGAAAAGTCATCTTCCGAAATCACACTACGGTAAATGTACAATTCGTCTTCATTGATGGCATTGTCCACAATAACGGCAGCGGCAACATAATGCTTTTTGTCAAACTCAAATTCATCCACGACAGCCATCTCCAAAACGGTACCATCTTTGGCCGTTGTCTCAAATGTGATATATTCCTGTGTATTGTTTTCCATTTGAATGATATCCTCCTGATTCATTTTCTATTTTTATCCGTAAAGGTTTTGCCTTTTCTACAGATATCATACCATATTTCTGTTTCTTACAAAAGAAGTTCTTTGATTGTAAGTTGAAGTCGAATGCACGTAAGATTTACGCCGAATTCGAATTTTAACGTTCGATTATATCTCTCCTTTTTCCTTCAAATAGTCAAGAAATGCCTCGCAACCTTCCAGAATATCAGAATAAGTCTCATCAAAATTACCGGTATACCAGGGATCTGCAATATCTCTTCCGGAACCCGAAAAAGACAAAAATTTATAAACTTTTCCCTCCGGATCGCCCTTTAACATTCGATTCAGATTCCGCATATTCCATGAATCCATTCCGATGATATAATCAAAATCCTCATAATCCTTCCAGGTAATCTGTCTGGCCCGGTGGGGAATCAACGGGATGTGAACCTCCTTAAGTTTTCTTACTGTGCCTCGGTGAGGCGGGTTACCGATTTCTTCTGTGCTAGTCGCACAGGAATCAATATAAAACTGATCAGCCAGATTTCTTTCATTAACTATGTGAGCGAAAACGCTCTGAGCCATGGTG
>JAQYIU010000070.1 GCA_028721415.1 Lachnospiraceae bacterium
TGAGGGAACGGGAACTGTGTTGGATGGGTTTGCGGAGCAAACATATCGAAAGAATCAGAGATTCTTGAGATGACCTTTCGTATTATCAAAGTCTTGCAAAAAGATAAAAATCTGATCTGTGTGCTGTTTTGAAGGTATATCAAAATATGAAAATAAATTTAACGAGTCTTGGAATTATAATTTGATTGTAATTTCAGGACTTTTTTGATTATAAAAAATGTCGGGTTGCGAAGCTTATGACGGTTTCAGAATATGAAAAAATGATTTGCCAGAAACTTATCATATGATATAATAAAACCGGTCATCCGTTCGGAGCAGCACACATTTTGTGTGTAGCCTGGACCACTGTTTTATTTATAGAGAGACTTAGCAGGTGCAGATCCAGGCTGCGGATGATCTTTTGATGAACTGTTGAAAACCACGGAGGATACAATAGAATGAGAACAATTAATCTGACAAGAGAACAGGCTTTAGACCTTTTGAAAAAATATAATAAAGAACCTTTTCATATCCAGCATGCATTAACAGTAGAAGGCGTGATGCGGTGGTTTGCAAAAGAGTTGGGATATGCAGAGGAAGAAGAATACTGGGGAATCACCGGACTCCTCCATGATATTGATTTTGAATTATTTCCGGAACAACATTGTTTAAAAGCACCGGAATTATTAAAAGAAGGCGGAGCAGGAGAAGATATGATCTATTCAATCTGTTCGCATGGATACGGGATTTGCTGTGATGTAGAGCCCAAAGAAGAGATGGAAAAAGTACTTTTTGCAGCCGATGAATTGACAGGTCTTATCTGGTCAACTGCCTTAATGCGTCCGTCAAAAAGTGTAATGGATATGGAAGTAAAAAGTTTGAAAAAGAAGTTTAAAGATAAGAGATTTGCAGCTGGATGTTCTAGAGATGTGATTTCAATAGGAGCAGAGCGATTGGGCTGGGATTTAAATGAGCTTTTTGAAAAGACCATTCTTGCCATGCGTTCCTGTGAAGAATCCATTGCAGAAGAGATGAAAATGATTATTTAAATAATACGTATGTATTGGCATCACATTACAGTGTTATGGCTGAATTGTGGTGCCTTTTTTAGAAAAATTATCTCATTCTTTTATTTGTAAAACATTACTTTTATGAGGAACAATCTATGGATCCACAAGAAATTTTCGATAAATTAAAAGATGATTTTATAAGAAATCAGATTCCTATTTCAAACGATTTTATCATAAACGAACTGCACTATATGAATTCTGTTACTGCCCTTGGAAAAACCAAGAAAGAAAAGGGATTCTATTACATTTATTTTTCCCGATATGCCATGGAAAATGAAGAATTAATCAAGAAGATTTTGGCCCATGAATTAGTTCACACTATTCCTGGATGTATGAATCACGGACCAATCTTTCATCGGTACGGGAATATGGTGCAGGCTAAATTGGGAATTCCAATCAGTACCAGAGCTTCCGAAGAAGATACCTATCAATCGGGAGTAGCAAGGGTAAAGCAAGAAAAAGCAAAATATAAGATTGAATGTGAAAAATGCGGGAAAATCATATACCGACAGAAAAAATCCAGGCTTGTACTCCGACCCGAGAAGTATAGATGTACATGCGGAGGGAAATTGAGATTGTTTCATATTTGAGCCAATTGATTGGGTAAATCCATATTTCATTAGAAAATGTATATAAAAAATAAACACATACTTCTTTGCTAAAAGACTATACTCTCGGATGTAATATTTGATATAATGGCATAGAACTAATGAGTAATATATTACCCAGTAATTTCAGATACAAAATATCAATTTACTATTGAAATGGAGAATTCGAAATATGATTGAAAAAATACATAAGACCCGTTGTGGAGATATTCATTATTGGATTAGTGAAGAAATTGATTCCACAAAAACGTTCCTGCTTTTTCTTCCGGGACTTACGGCAGACCACAGATTGTTTGATAAACAAATCGAATTTTTTGAAAGTAAATATAATGTTTTTGTCTGGGACGCCCCGGGACATGCTTCTTCCTGGCCGTTTTCTTTTGATTTTGATTTGATGGATAAGGCAAAATGGCTGAATGAAATCGTGGAGAAGGAAAATATTCTACATCCTGTTATCATAGGTCAGTCTATGGGAGGCTATGTTGGACAGGCTTACATCCAACAATTTCCCGGAAAATGTAGTGGCTTTATTTCCATTGATTCTGCCCCGTTACAACGTCAGTATGTAACCGGAATTGAAATATGGCTCTTAAAGAGAATGGAGCCCGTATACCGTTATTATCCGTGGAAATCTTTGCTGAAAACAGGATCAAATGGGGTGGCAGTCAGTGAGTACGGAAGAAAACTAATGCATGATATCATGATGATTTATGATGGTGATCAGAAGCGGTATGCCAAGTTATCCGGACATGGTTTCTGTATGCTTGCCAGAGCCATGGAGGCGGATCTTCCTTATGTCATTGATTGTACGGCGTTACTGATTTGTGGGGAGAAGGATCAGGCTGGCTCTACAAAACGTTATAATAAAGAATGGCACAAAAGATCTGGGATTCCGATTGAATGGATTCAAAATGCTGGACATAACTCTAATACAGATCAGCCAGAAATTGTCAATTCTTTCATTGAAAAATTTGTCCAAAAACTATGACCTTTACTTGACATTTCTTTACCAGATAGCTGGTGTTAGAATAGTTCATGGCTGATAAAAAAATTAGTATAATATGATGTTTTTGCTATAATCAGAATAGAAATGAATAAAGGAGGGCATGAAATGCCAGGATATTTGATTAAAGATACAACAGAGGAAGAAAGAAGAAAAATTGTAGAAGATTCACTGGGATATATTGATGCGACCTGTGATGGATGTCTTCAAAGAACCGTTGATATGTATGATGCGTATATCAGAGGGGAAAAGGAATTAAGGGATATCAATATGGAATATAATTCCCATTATATTCGTGGTGATATGGACAAACAGGAAAGAAGAAGCTGTCCGATGTAATCTAAGTTGAATGGGATCAGAGGCAATGACGATGAAAGAAATAAAAATATCTTCTACAGATAAGGTACATAATTTACATGTTGTAATATGGGAGCCTGAACTGCCACCAATTGGAGTCGTACAGATTTCTCACGGAATGATTGAATATATCAAACGGTATGATCATTTTGCCCGGTATTTGAATGATCAGGGTTTTCTTGTGATTGGAAATGATCATCTTGGACATGGGGAAACGGCAATGACAGAAGAAGACTTCGGTTACTTTTGTCCGGGAAATATGAGCGGGACAGTGGTAGATGACCTTTATAAAGTGACATGTTATGCAAAGGATAATTTTCCGGCGATTCCTTATTTTTTATTTGGTCATAGTATGGGATCCTTTATGGCAAGACGTTACATAATAAAATATGGAGAAGAATTGGATGGAGCTATCTTGTCTGGTACAGGCAATCAACCTCAGAGTGTGTTGAAAGCAGGGACAATTCTGGCAAGCCTGATAAAAAATATAAAAGGGGATCATCACCGTTCTGAATTGTTAAAAAAATTATTTTTAGGACAGTTTAATCGTCGTATAAAAAATGCCAGAACTTCCAATGACTGGATTACAAAAGACGAGCAGATTGTTGATCTCTATAATCAGGATAAATATTGTACATTTTCTTTTACTGTGAATGGATATCGGACTCTCCTCGATGTTCTTTCTTATATTCAAGACCCGAAACATATTGCAAATATACCAAAGAAGTTGCCAATTTTATTGATGTCAGGGGAAGAAGATCCGGTGGGAAACTATGGAAAAGCGGTGAAAGCTGTCTTTGAATCATACAGAAAGGCTGGAGTCGAAGACATTTCAATAAAACTTTACAAAAATGACCGACACGAATTAATCAACGAGACAGATAACGAAATGGTTTATGATGATGTGTATCATTGGTTAAAGGCTCACTTGATCTGAGAAAAGAAATGAAACTACAAAAACAGATATTGATTGCAGAAGGAGTGGAAATCCAGGAATGGTTCTTCGGTAGTAACCTATCTATAAAATGAACACATTTTTCTGAAATATCATAGTATTTTGTTCCGAAAACTTATTGTAAAATAGAATGGAATCAAGAACAAGATTCATCTTAGTGGGGGTCTTAATAAAAAAAGGAGCGATGATTATGATGATAGGAAAAAATATTTTGTTAACGGGTACAACGGTGATTTTGTTTCTTATGCCACTTATATATTTATTTGTATGGAGAAGTAAAACCCATGCCCACTGGAAAGCATTATTTATTGGTGCAGCAGGTTTTATTGTGTCTGCAAGAGTACTGGAATTAATCGTACATTATTTCTGTATAGTATCTGACAATCTGGTTTCCAGAGCAATTAATGGAAGTACGCCTCTTTATGTCCTTTATGGCGTTGCCATGGCCGGAATATTTGAGGAAGTTGGTCGTTGGGTTATTCTTTCTATCTTAAATAAAAAGATAAATCAGCGAAAAGATGCAATTATGTACGGAATCGGTCACGGAGGAATTGAGGTCTGGACGGTGACTTTGCCGGTTGTCCTTACATATTTAATGGTAATAGCTTCCAATGGAAGTGGATTGCCATCAGAGATGGTTAATGCCTTGATGCCATCCATTGAAGCATTTGGGTTTGGTATGTCCCTTTGTTTTGTACTGGAACGTATTTTTTGCATGGGAATCCACATCGCTCTCACTGTAATGGTATTTTATGGTGTGCAAAATCATGAGAAAAAATATCTGTTAAAGGCTGTTGTTTGCCATATGCTCTTAGATGTACTTCCGGCTTTATATCAGAGAAACGTAGTTGGCCTGATTCCAACAGAAGTTTACTTGGGAGCCTGTTGTGTGATCTTATGTATATTTGCACATAAACTATATAAAAATCTTTAGAAATAACAGGAGGAGAATGCTATGAAGTATCAGATTAAAGGAGAAAGTCTTCCGGTAGTAATTTGTGAACTGGAATCTGGAGAAAAAATGATTACAGAAGGTGGCAGCATGGCATGGATGTCTCCGAATATGAAAATGGAGACAACGACCAATGGCGGAATCGGAAAAGCATTTGGCCGTCTGTTTTCCGGCGAAAAATTATTCCAGAATATTTATACTGCACAGGATGGTCCGGGATTAATTGCTTTTGCATCTTCTTTTCCAGGCTCTGTTCGTGCTTTTGAGATTTCGCCGGGACAGGAAATGATTTTTCAGAAAAGTGCTTTTCTCGCCAGTGAGGAGAGTATTGAGGTCTCTGTATTTTTTAATAAAAAATTGAGCTCAGGTTTGTTTGGCGGAGAAGGATTTATCATGCAGAAAGCCAGTGGCCATGGAATTGTTTTTGCAGAATTTGATGGTCATGTTGTCGAGTATGATCTGAAACCAGGACAGAGTATTGTGGTGGATACCGGGCATCTGGCAGCCATGACAGCAGGCTGTAATATGGAAATTCAGACCGTACCGGGAATGAAAAATATGTTATTTGGAGGAGAGGGATTATTTAATACTGTCATTACGGGTCCGGGGCATGTGTGGCTTCAGACTATGCCGATTGTGAATGTGGCAAGAATTTTACAGCCGTATATGATGACAACAGAGAAGTAATTTCTTTATTTTATTAAGAATTTGCCGATTGTTTTAAAATAAAAACACCGAAATACTAACACTGTTTATTTTAGTTAATTTACATAAAATAATTTAGTATCTCATAGCAGATTTCAAGAAAAAAAGAAAAAATAAATGGAACTATAAAATGATATAATACAGTTTCGTTCTAAAAAATACACAGAATAGAGCTCTTTTCATAAAAAATGTTAACATAAATATGAAAAGTGCTTTATTTGCCATTTTTATCTTTTGTGATATAATCATCATAGAATATTTCATTTATATTCAAAATGTTCGAAGTGAAATATGATGATTAATTTTGGAGGTATCAAATGACCAAGAAACAAGTAACAAAAACTACGACAAAGAAGACAACAACAGCAAAAGCAACTACAAAAAAGGCTGCTGAAACAGTTGCAGCAAAACCTGTTGATGTTGTTGAAGAAGTGAAAAAAGAAGAACCGAAGGCATCCGAGACCGCAAAAACAATCAAATCAGATAAAGAAGAAGTAAAAACAACAAAAACTGCCAGAAAGACAAAGGCAGCTTCCGCAAAAACTACAACAAAGAAGGCTACAACAGCTAAGACCCCAAAAGTCGAAGAAGAAAAGCCAGCCAAGACTGTAAAGACAGAAGCAGTGAAAGAGACAGAGGCTGTAAAGGTTGAGAAACCGAAGACAGCTAAAACAACAAAAGCAACAAAAACTACCAGAAAAGCAACTACAACGAAAGCTGCCAAGACAACAAAGACCACAAAAACAGCTAAGGCAGAAGAGCAGAAAGTTGCTGAGCCTGTTAAGGAAGAAGAAAAAGCTGCGACAACAACTAAGACAACTGCGAAAAAGGCAACCAAAACTGCAAAGAAAACAACAAAAGCAGTGAAAACAGAAGAGCCAAAAGCAGAAACTGTAGTAGAAGTAAAAACAGAAGAGCCAAAAGCAGAAACTGTAGTAGAAGTAAAAGCAGAAGAGCCAAAGGCAGAGCCTGTAGAAGAGATAAAAGTAGAAGAACCAAAGGCAGAAGCTGTCACAGAAGAGAAAGTGGAGGAGCCTGTAAAAGAAGAACCAAAATTTGAAGTTTGCACAACTCCTCGAAAGAGTGTGGCATTTATTGGTTCTGAATGTTATCCATTTGTAAAGACCGGTGGTCTTGGTGATGTTATGTATGCATTACCAAAAGCACTGGCAAAACAGAACTGTGATGTTAAGGTTATCCTTCCTCGTTATAAATGTATTCCGTGGGAATATCAGCAGAAGATGATTTATAAAGGATCTTTCCAGATGAATTTATGTGCTGATGGAAGAACTTATTATGTTGGTATTATGGAATATGTGTGGGACGGTGTTGTTTATGATTTCATCGACAATGATGAATTTTTCGGTGTTGGAAATCCTTATACTGATTTAATTAATGATATTCCAAGATATTGTTACTTTGCAAAAGCAGCTCTGGCAGCACTTAATTTCATGAATTGGGTACCGGATATCATTCATTGCCATGACTGGCAGGCAGCTCTTGTTCCGGTTTATCTGAGAACCTTATTTGAGAATACAAAACTGACTACAGCAAAAACAATTCTGACCATCCATAATCTTCGTTTCCAGGGAATCTACAATATCCCAACGATTAAATATTGGTCAGGACTTCCGGATTATGTATTTAACAAAGATGCATTAAAAGTTGGTTACAGAGATGCCAATATGTTAAAAGGTGGTCTGACTTATGCCAACATGATCACAACAGTCAGTCATACATATGCAGGAGAAATCCAGACTCCGGCTTACGGTGAGAAACTGGATGCTCATATGAGACATCATTCACCAAAATTACGTGGTATTGTCAATGGTATCGATTATGATATCTGGAATACAGCCACAGATGACAGATTATATGAAAACTACGACCTCTCCAATGTATTAGAGAAGAAGAGAGAAAACAAACGCAGATTACAGCAGGAACTTGGTCTTGCTCAGGATGATAGTAAGTTTGTGATCGGCGTAATTTCCAGACTGACCAATCAGAAAGGTCTGGATCTCATTAATGCCATCATGCCTCAGATCTTAGATGGAAATACACAGGTTGTAATTTTAGGTACCGGGGATGACATGTATGAAGATTCCTTCCGTTACTATGAGAATACAAACAAGGGAACAGTTTGCTCCAATATTATGTACGATGAGACAAGAGCTCATAGAATCTATGCCGGAGCAGATGCTTTACTGGTACCATCCCTCTTTGAGCCATGTGGACTTACTCAGTTGATTGCTATGCATTACGGTACGATTCCGATTGTTCGTGAGACTGGTGGATTAAAAGATACCGTAGAGCCATACAATCAGTATTGGAATTGTGGAAATGGTTTCACTTTTGATCGCTATGATGCAGGTTTATTACTGGATGCGATTAATAGAGCGAAAACTTTATTCTTCACAAATCGCTGGCGCTGGGATGAGATGGTTCAGCGTGATATGAACAAGAATCTCTCCTGGGACAATGCTGCAAAACAGTATAAAGATTTATATCTTGAATTAAGCAGATAATACTAACCTCTCCTAATGGAGAGAAATGAAAATCCTCCTTGATGACAACATCAAGGGGGATTTTTTTTGATCAAATTGTCAATATATTTCAGTAAAATGACAGTAATTTTACTCTGGTGTCTGACAAAAAGAGTGGTATAATTAATAAAAATTATATTATGCTTAGTATGTCAGTTTATGACGTGCTTCACACACAACAATATATATGGGAAAGGGGTATAAATCATGTTAGATTTTAAAGGCATGAACAGAGAAGATTTTATCCATGAACAGGTGATGAAGATCGTAAAAGAAAATATGGAATTTACTAATGTTGCTCGCGAGAAAGCAACGAAGGCATCTGCTTCTGCATCTTCCACAGGAGAGACAGTGAAAGATCCAAAGGCTTCATCTGCGACACAGGGTTCTTGGGACAGCACAAATACTCCAGGTGGTGTATCCGCTATTGCTAAGGAAAAATGGAATGTACAGGAAATTGCTGCTATGGTAACAAAGGTATTAGTGCAGAACGGAGTAGAATTCTCCAATAAGCCATTACCGGAACCAACTACAATTTCTGCATCTACTCAGCCGGCATGGAAGACAGAGAAGAAAGAAGAACCGAAAATGTCTGCATCCACACAGGCAGTTTGGAAAAAAGATGAGCCACGTAAACCATCTGCATCCACACAGGCGGGCTGGAAATAGTTTTTGAAATTTGCTATTTATCGTTTACAAGCGCAGAGATATCATTTTGGATATCTCTGCTTTTTGTTTTATGAGAAGATTATATTAAAGCCGAACGCACGTGAGACTTTACGCCAGATTCGGTCTGCGTAGCAGAGAATTTCCTTTTTGAATCCGTGCGCATCCTCGCTGAGCGTTTCTCTCAGTAGGAGATTTTGACTCCCACTGAGAAAGATTAATTTTTCACTCGCCACCTATAAAGGCGGGAGTCTTATCCTACTAAGATAAATATAAAAAACGAGAGACGTCCTTTTGCTAAAGTCTTGTATTTAATGGATAATAATAGTATAATAAATACATATTTGTGAGTTACCACAAAACGAATATAATACTAACTTTTTTAAGGAGGAGACTGTAATGGTTAACTGGAGTAATATGGATACTCTCGCTTCTTTTCATGAACTTGAGAAAACAGAGAAGATTAATCTTAAAGAAGCAATGACAGGAGAAAATGGTGCGAACAGAGTAAAAAAATATACCGTTCCGATGGCAGAAGGAATGGCATATAATTATGCCGCAAAACAGGTGGATGATACGATTCTGGAAGCACTCTGCAAATTGGCTGAAGAAGCACAACTTGCTGATAAGTTTAAAGAACTGTATAACGGTGCTGTGATCAATACTGGTGAGAAACGTCTGGTGCTTCATCATCTGACCCGTGGACAGCTTGGCGATGACGTTGTGGCAGAAGGTGTGAACAAACGTGAGTTTTATGTTGCACAGCAGGAGAAGATTGCTGAATTTGCAAATAAAGTGCATGCTGGAGAGATTATCAATGCAGCAGGTGAAAAATTTACTACGGTTGTTCAGATTGGTATCGGTGGAAGTGACCTGGGTCCTCGCGCTTTATATCTCGCACTGGAGAATTGGGCAAAAACAAACGATTGCTTCAAGATGGAAGCAAAATTTATCAGTAATGTTGATCCGGACGATGCAGCAGGTGTTCTGAATTCTATTGATGTTGCTCATTCTATATTCGTTCTTGTTTCCAAATCCGGAACAACCCTTGAAACTCTGACAAACGAGTCTTTTGTAAAAGATGCTCTTGAGAAAAAGGGTCTTGATCCTGCAAAACATATGATCGCAGTTACCAGCGAGACTTCCCCTCTGGCTAAGAGTGATGATTATCTTGCAGCATTCTTTATGGATGATTATATTGGAGGTCGTTTCTCCTCTACATCCGCAGTTGGCGGAGCAGTATTATCTCTTGCATTCGGACCGGAAATCTTTGCTCAGATTTTAGCAGGTGCAGCAGAAGAAGACAAACTGGCAGCCAATGCCAATCTGTTAGAGAACCCTGCAATGCTTGATGCATTGATCGGTGTTTACGAACGTAACGTTCTCGGCTATCCGGCAACAACTGTACTTCCGTATTCTCAGGCTTTAAGCCGTTTCCCTGCACATCTTCAGCAGGCAGATATGGAATCCAACGGTAAGTCTGTAAACCGCTTTGGTGAACCTGTAAATTATCCGACCGGACCGGTTATCTTTGGTGAGCCTGGAACAAACGGACAGCATTCCTTCTATCAGCTGCTTCATCAGGGAACAGACATTGTTCCGCTTCAGTTTGTCGGCTTTAAAAACAGCCAGATCGGAACGGATGTTGTAATTCAGGGCAGCACAAGCCAGCAGAAATTGTGTGCGAACGTTGCAGCACAGATCGTGGCTTTTGCTTGTGGTAAAGAAGATGAAAACCGCAACAAGAACTTCGAAGGTGGACGTCCATCCAGTATCATTATCGGTAATGACCTGAACCCAAGATCTCTCGGAGCACTCCTGTCACACTTTGAAAACAAGATCATGTTCCAGGGCTTCACATGGAATGTAAACAGCTTTGACCAGGAAGGGGTACAGCTTGGTAAAGTGCTGGCTAAGAAGGTTCTTGCTCATGATACAGACGGTGCGCTGAAAGAATACAGTGATCTGCTGAACATTTAATAAGTTACCAATTTGAATAAAATTTAAATGAAGCTGTCTTATGGAACAGGCTGACGATAAAGTCCTTCTTCCTTCATAAGACAGCTTCTTTGTTGTATTTGGTTCCCAAAAAAGGTATAATCAAAGACGATATGGCTCTGCCTTTTTGGTCAGGGGAACATTTAAAGAAAGAGAGGGTGTAGGAAAGTTGGCCATCAGTAAACAGACAAAAAGAATCAATATTATATGTCTATGCCTTATCTTTGTTGCAGCGGCATCTAGGGGAGTATCTTTTGAGACTCAATGGTTTTCTTATAACAGTATCATTTGTGCTGCATTTTCCACGGCTGCCTTTTTATGGCTCTTTCAGATCCAGCGGAGAGTGATTCGGAGGGAAGAGCGAAAATATCTGATGTTAATTGTACTGTT
>JAQYIU010000071.1 GCA_028721415.1 Lachnospiraceae bacterium
AAAACTTTTTCCGGATAAATCTTTTTAATGTCTTTTTTATCATCAAAGTATACCAGATAGAACTTGTCTCCCGGTTTTGTTTTCTCCCAGAGTTTGACATCCTGTGAGGTGGCAAGGTAAGATTTATTTTTAGTAAAGTAAAAATATCTTCTGGTTCCGCTGGCACTGGAGCGAATCCGTTTTTCTACACAGAAATCCTCTTTGATGGTCAGGGGAATCTCTTCAATTTTCTTTTTAAATCGCTGGCCTTTTAGTGTCTCGATAAGTCCAATGATTACCACAATCAGGGCAAAAAAAGTCGGAACCAGGCGTCCGGTGGCAAAACACAGGGCACTAACGATAAGCCCTGCACTTAAGGTGAGAATTCCGTTACGAAATGGTTTGGTTCCCAGTTCTTTTTTCAGATTGGCGCGAATATCTTTTTCTGTGATATCTTTTTTCATGATAATAGATCCTTTCTATTCTCTAAAAGTATATTCTTTGAAATGCTTAGACAATATTGTAACAAAATCAGTCTGATTTGAAAAGAAAAATAAAAAAATCAATCTCACGATTATTCTGGACTTATTCTTGACTTTCTGTTGGAACCAAAGTATCATTAAATTATCTTTTTGAGTGTTGGAATTGGGGAATTCATATGGGAACAAACTGACTGTTGGAGAGCCATTGCAGGTTGCTTCCGGTAAGTGGCCTCAGGGTACCGGGAAGACTGCCAAGTGGGTTGGCAAGTGGAAACAAAAGGGTACGTATATTTACGTGTGATTATATAGTAATTGAAGTAATAGAATATTAAAATGAGAAAAGGGGCCGTTGTGCTCCTTTTTGTATCTGAATATCATGGAGAAATATTATGGAATATCGAGATAAAAAAGTATCAGAATCCATCGTGGAAACTGTTCACATTGTTCGCCCTGCAGACTTAAACGATGCCGGACGGCTTTTCGGAGGGGTCCTCATGCAGTGGATCGATGAGGTGGCTGCCCTTGTGGCCAAGAGACATTCTCAGCGCAATGTCACTACAGCCTCGGTAGATAATCTGCGATTTTTGCATGGAGTATTTCCGAGAGATGTGGTTGTCATCATCGGAAAAGTAACCCATGTGGGAAATACTTCCATGGAAGTAAAAGTGGAATCTTATGTGGAAAGTCCTGACGGAACCAGAGCCCTGGTGAACCGTGCCTTCCTTACTCTGGTAGGTCTTGATGAAAATGGAAAAGCAGTTCGCCTTCCCAGGCTGATTCTTGAGACCGAACAGGACAGGAAAGAATGGGAGAGGGCGGAAACCAGACGTCAACTTCGAAAGAAACAGAGCGCAGAAGGCTTTCATTTTTACAGTGAGTAAAGAGGGATAATTGTTTTCAATTTTGAATCAGAAGAGGACAATAGATAGAGGATAGCTATAAAAGGAGAAAATTATGCAGTATGTCACATTGGGAAAAACAGGTTTAAAAGTTTCAAAGGTTGGTCTGGGTGGAATCCCGATTCAGAAAAGCAATCCGGATGAGGTGAAAAACTTATTTCATCTTTTAGCGGATAAAGGAGTCAATTATGTGGATACCGCCAGAGGGTATACGGTCAGTGAGGAGTTAATCGGACAGGCTTTGGAAAGTATGCGGGATAAGTTTGTAATCGCGACGAAAAGTATGTCCAGAACCAAAGAAGCCATGGAAAAAGACATCGAAATCAGTCTTCACAATTTGCGGACTGATTACATTGATTTATATCAGGTTCACAATCCGAGTATGGAAAACCTCGATCAGGTTCTTGCGGAGGGCGGTGCTCTGGAAGCCTTACTGGAAGCAAAAAAAGCAGGGAAAATCGGTCATCTGGGGCTGACAGCTCATTCCCTTCAAGTATTTGAGCGAGCTCTGTCTCTTGATTGGGTGGAAACCATTATGTTCCCGTATAATATTGTGGAATCCCAGGGAGAAGAACTGATGAGAAAATGTACCGAAGCCAATGTCGCTTTCATCGACATGAAGCCACTGGCTGGTGGCGCCATCGAAGATGCTACTCTGGCTCTTCGATACATTTGCTCCAATCCCGATGTAACCATCGTGATTCCAGGCATGTACAGCCTCGACGAAGTGGAACAGAATCTGGCAGCGGCAGAGGATAAAACACCGCTTTCCCCGGAAGAAAATGAAAAGATTGAGCAGATTCGAAAAGAACTGGGAACGAATTTTTGCCGTCGTTGTAATTACTGTCAGCCATGTACAGCTGGCATCAATATCTCTGGAGTCTTTCTTTTTGCAGGATATCTGCAAAGATATGACCTTGGAAATTGGGGATATGATCGCTATCAATCTCTGCCGGTAAAAGCTGATGAATGTATCGAATGTGGTGTTTGCGAGACCAGGTGTCCATACCATCTGCCGATTCGGGATATGCTTAAAAAATGTGTGAAAGACTTTGCGGAATTTAAAAAAACTGTAAAAAAATAGTTCATTGGTTTATCTTTTGAGATACCAGAATAGGTCTGTAATCCGGAATATGGCTTACCTCAAAACAATCAAGGATGGATATCCCTTTTCCAATCGGATCTTCCGGCAATTCATTTTTTAGATAATCCGGACAATTTTCTTTTACAAACGAAAAAATCCATCGGCAGAGCTTGGTATCATTTAAATCTGCTTCTTTTTTCTCGTCATTTATCCAAATGTAATATAGAACTGACTTCGGAAGATACCTTTCTTCCATGGTAACAGAAGCAATTTCAGGAATTCCCGGGTATGTTTTATGTATTGTACGAAATCTTTTATCACGGTGCTCATAATCATGTCCGTCTCTGGATAATAAATGATCAAATTCATAATATAGAGTTTTTAATAATGTAATCTTTAGCATGGATTTCTCCCTTCAATATTTTCCTGGATTTCCATGACATTATATCTTGTAGATAAGTTCAACAACGCAAGTCTTTTTATTGAATTTATCATAGCAAATATTGATAGATAATACAAGGTGCTGATTATAAATTAACAGAAAATTATAAGGAGTAGAAAATATTTTTTTTCGCAAGAATTTTTTGTGAATTCTTAATATTGCAAATAATCCCATTACTTGCTATCATGGCAGTGCATCTTTAGATAGGAACAAGAAAAGAAACAGGGGGATGAAACATGTTCAATCTAAAAGAAGATGGAAAGAAGTTTGTGATCATCATGATTGCTGCCTTTTTCATGGCAGTCAATATTAAGACCTTTGTGCGAACCGGCGGCCTGTACCCGGGCGGTGCCACAGGACTTACGATTTTGATTCAGAGAGTGGCCAAAATGTATTTTGATATTAATCTGCCATATTCTCTCATTAACATTTTGATGAATGCCTTTCCGGTTTATATCGGATTTCGATTTATTGGGAAGAAATTCACTATTTTTTCCTGTATGATGATTGTGATGGTTGGTGTCTTTACGGACTTGATTCCGGGATACATCATCACAGAAGACATTTTGCTTATCAGTATTTTTGGAGGTATGATCAACGGTTTCTTTGCCAGCCTCTGCCTGAATACCAATGCCACAGCCGGAGGGACTGATTTTATTGCCATTTATCTGTCAGAGAAGCTGGGGATGGATTCCTTTAATATGATTCTGGGATTCAATGCCATTATTCTTCTGGTTGCAGGATATCTGTTTGGTTGGGATAAAGCATTGTATTCTATTATTTTTCAGTATGCTTCCACGGTGGTCATTCATCATATGTACAAGAAATATCAGCAGGGAACGTTGTTTATCGTAACTAATAAACCAAATGAGATCTGTGATGTGATTTCTCGGGTGACGAATCACAGTGCCACGATTCTGGAAGGCGAAGGTTCCTATGAGCATTGCGAAAGAAATGTGGTTTACTCCGTTGTTTCCAGGGCGGAAACCAGGAAATTAATGAAGGAAGTCAAGAAAGTAGATAAGAAAGCGTTTGTAAATCTGATCCGTACCGAAGAACTGGCGGGAAGATTCTACTATAGGCCGGAAGAATAGATTTACAGATAAAATAAATAGAAAGACGAGAGAAAACAAATGAAAAAACTAATTATTTTAGCAGGGGCGATCGGATTATCTTTTTCTGCAATGTTTGCAAGACTCTCCAATGCAAACAGTTTGGCACTGGCATTTTATCGGATGTTTTTTGCGGTGCTTTTTTTATTGCCGATCACCTTATGGAAACACCGGGATGAGTTTCGATCCATTACAGTAAAACAATGGTTATTATGTGCCATCAGTGGAATCTTTCTGGGCTTTCATTTTACCTGCTTTTTTGTCAGTCTGGACTATACCACCATTGCGTCCACAACGGTGCTTGTGGATACGGAAGTCTTTTTTGTGGCTCTCCTCGGCTGGCTGTTTGCCAAAGAAAAAATTACGGTTCACGGTATTACGGGAATCCTGCTGGCATTTGCCGGCAGCATCATCATCGCCATGGGAGATGCCGGCAAGTCTCCGAATATGATCCTCGGTGATATCATTGCCCTTGTGGGAGCGGTATTTATCGCCATTCATGTCCGTATGGGAAAACTCTGCAGGACCAATATTTCCACAACAGTCTACACGACGATTATTTACTTTTTTGCGGCACTCTGTATGGGTGTGGAGATGCTGATAAAAGGAATACCATTTACCGGATATGACGGATATAATTATCTTCTTGCGCTGGGACTGACTGTATTTTGTACCTTCCTGGGACACAGTATCTTCAACTGGGGTCTGAAGTATGAAAAAGCTACCTTCATATCTATGGCAAAGCTATTGGAGCCGGTATTTGCCAGTGTCATGGGAGTTGTGCTTTTTAAAGAGATGGTTGCCGGGCGGACGGTTATGGGATGTCTGCTGGTCATTGCGGGAATAATTTATTATATTCTCAGAGGCAGTCAGGAGAATTAATCAGAAAGTATGAATAAAAATAAAAGGGGCTGTCGCACCAAAAACAGCTTCTGCCCTATGGCAGGGATTCATGCTTTGCATGAAATCGCTGCCATATTTTTATGAAAAAAGCGTGGTACCTATGGCATGAATCGCAGACGACTTGCGTTTTGCTACTCAACTTTCGAACGTTTATGGAAACGCCATTCGCGCTAAACTCGCTACCGCTCAGACAACGCGCTCGG
>JAQYIU010000072.1 GCA_028721415.1 Lachnospiraceae bacterium
GGTGAAATCGAAAGAGAGATGCGCCAGCCGTAAAGCGGGTGGAACAGGCATCATGTATACGGTAGTGGTAGCCGGTAAAGAATGCCACTTATATTTTGAATTTGATAAATGGTTTATGGAGCGTAAATTTGCGTGATTTAAAAAAGTATATCTGCAGGGAAGCTGACCCTTTCCCTTTTGCGACCCGCAGATTGACATAAGGTACGTTTGCATATGAGTCAGCACAGGACATGGGATTTTCCAAATCGCCTGGCGTGACTTACGGCAATACAGTTTCTAGGAGTTTCTATCGATTCATTTAAGTATTTTAATAATTCTGTTTTATCTACATATATTTTGTAATTTCTATCCTTCGTAAAACTTCCATTATTTGGATTAAAATACACTCCCATTCTCCAGCTCACCTCATTTTCTACAATCATAAATTATTACGAGCATTTTTATAAGCCTTTATATAGTATTTATTATATCTTCCCATGGGAAGTGTGGCAAGATAAAAAGATTTTTTTGCCCTTTATCCTTTACCCATAAAAATAGAATTTATCAACAACGTTAGCAACAATGGAAGAAATGTGTTATTGACATTTTCTTCATTATTTTTTATAATAATAAAGTAAATAAACGGGGAGCTTGTGAGCCAGGCTGAGAGGAAGTGCAGAACTTCGACCCATATACCTGATTTGGATAATGCCAACGTAGGGACGTATAAGATGAGATTACGGGAGATGCGAAGGCATCTCCCATTTTTAATTTCATAATTACTTTGTTGAGATTGAACATGAGTTCATGAAGGGGTGCACCACCGCGGGTGTATTTCTTTGTGAACTCTTTTTTCAGCTCAGTAGGGGATTTCGACCCACTGAAGCGAACAGTCTCCTCCCTAATGTTTCGCACATTTGAGGAAGGGGTATCCCCTACCGAGATGAACAGAGTTCGATATAAGAAAGGAAGGAATATGATAACTGTAAATGGAAAGCAAATTCCATGGGAATCTCCGGTATCTGTGGCAGATTATTTAGAAGCCAATGGATACAAACGTAACAGGATTGCTGTGGAAATCAATTATGAAATTGTTCCGAAAAGTCAGTATGAGACCACATTTCTACAAGATAATGATGTAATGGAAGTGGTGAGTTTTGTAGGAGGAGGCTGATATGGGAATCAATGAAATGGAAGAATTGCGGAAGATATTTTTAGAAGATGATATTAAACAGGCGTTAAACGAGCGTCATTCTGTGGAAACACAGGAAAAATTGTCGAAAGGTCGCGTTGCTATAGCTGGTCTGGGCGGATTGGGCTCGAATGTTGCCTTTGCTCTGGCCAGAATCGGTGTGGGACATTTACATCTCATTGATTTTGATGAGGTGGATCTCACGAACCTGAACCGGCAGCAGTATTTTTTACGCCATGTGGGAATGAAAAAAACAGAAGCTTTAAAAGAGCAGCTTCTGTTGATTAATCCTTATCTCGAAATTATAACAGATTGTGTGCGGGTGACAGAAGAGAATCTGAAAGAACTTTTCAGGGATGAAGACATCATATGTGAAGCCTTTGATGATCCGGATGCGAAAGCCATTCTTGCCTGCGGGGTGTTGGAACATTTTCCAGAGAAGAAACTGGTTTCTGCATCCGGTCTGGCAGGCTATGAGAGCAGCAACCTGATTCATACCCGAAGGGTATCCCGCAATTTTTATCTCTGTGGAGATGAGAAAACGGAGGCGGTTTACGGGAGAGGATTGATGGCACCTCGCGCCGCTCTTTGTGCCGCCCATGAGGCAAATATGATTACACGTCTTCTTCTGGGAGAAGAGGATGTATAGACTTTAACAGAAAAGAGGAATAAGAAAATGGAACAAAAAAAAGATACTTTGATACTTGGAGGACACGAATTTACATCCCGGTTTATTTTGGGATCCGGTAAGTTTTCTTTAGATCTGGTAAAAGCCTGTATTGAAAAGGCGGAAGCCCAGATCATAACACTGGCTCTTCGCCGGGCCAATGAAGGAGGACTGGCCAATATTCTTGACTATATTCCGGATCATGTCACCTTGCTTCCGAATACGTCCGGAGCCAGAAATGCCGAGGAAGCAGTGCGAATCGCCCGCCTTTCCAGAGAAGTGGGATGTGGAGATTTTGTCAAACTGGAAGTAATTCACGACTCCAAATATCTTCTGCCGGATAATTACGAAACCATAAAAGCAACGGAAATACTTGCCAAAGAAGGTTTTGTGGTTCTGCCATATATGTACCCGGATCTCAATGCGGCAAGAGATCTGGTCAATGCCGGAGCCAGTGCCATCATGCCTCTCGGAGCACCGATTGGCTCCAATAAAGGACTCTGTACGAAAGAATTTATCCAGATTCTGATCGATGAAATTGATCTTCCGATCATTGTGGATGCGGGAATCGGACGTCCATCTCAGGCCTGCGAGGCGATGGAAATGGGAGCCGCAGCGGTCATGGCAAATACAGCGATTGCTACAGCCGGAGATGTTGCGGTTATGGCAGAAGCATTTAAAAAAGCCATTGAAGCTGGAAGAAGTGCATATCTGTCCGGCCTCGGCAGGACTATTGATAGGGGAGCCAGTGCCTCTTCCCCACTGACCGGATTTTTACAGAGTGCCTCTCAGGAAGGATAATAATTAACTTTCCTGTGAATCCTCTTTGAGATTCGCGATTTAATAGGGGAATTATGATTGAAGAAAAAGGAGAAATATCAGTGACAAAAGAAAGTTTAGCAGAAGAACAGAATCTTTCCAAACAGGAACACCTGAATGAGAGTATTCTTAATGAAGAGATTCTGGAAGATATGAAAAAGAACCGAATAGACCATATGACCTATCTTCCGGGAATGGAAAATATAGATTCCACCATTATGGATCAGGTAATAACTGCCATGAATAACTATGATTACAATCGCTATACAGAGCAGGATGTTCGAAGAGCACTGGCTTCCCGGAATCGTACACCGGAAGACTTTGCGGCTCTGCTTTCGCCGGCGGCTCTGCCGCTTCTGGAAGAAATCGCCCAGACAGCGCAGCGGGAAACAAGAGAGCATTTTGGAAACAGCGTGTATATGTTTACCCCTCTTTATATTGCAAATTATTGCGAGAATTATTGTATTTACTGTGGATTTAACTGCCACAACAAAATAAACAGAGCTCGTCTGAACGAAGAGCAGATTGAGTTGGAAATGGCAGCCATCGCTAAAACCGGATTGCAGGAAATACTGATTCTGACGGGAGAAAGTCGAAAAAAATCCGATGTGGAATATATCGGAACGGCCTGCAAGATCGCAAGAAAATACTTTAAAGTAATCGGTCTGGAAGTGTATCCGATGAATTCCGATGAATATGCCTATCTTCATGAATGTGGAGCCGATTATGTGACTGTTTTCCAGGAAACCTACAATTCAGATAAATATGAGACCCTCCATCTGGCCGGACATAAACGGATTTTCCCATACAGGCTTAATGCTCAGGAACGCGCCCTGATGGGCGGCATGCGAGGAGTGGCTTTTGGGGCCCTTCTCGGTCTGGATGATTTTAGAAAAGATGCCTTTGCCACTGGATACCATGCTTATTTACTGCAGAGAAAATATCCCCATGCGGAGATTTCTTTCTCTTGCCCGAGACTGCGTCCGATCATCAACAACGATAAAATCAACCCGATGGATGTTCATGAGCCACAACTTCTTCAGGTGGTCTGTGCCTATCGTCTGTTCATGCCATTTGCAGGCATCACAATCTCGACCAGAGAATGTGCCAGAGTCCGGGATAATCTGGTGCAGATTGCCGCTACAAAGATTTCAGCAGGAGTGAGTACGGGAATTGGAAGTCATGTGGAAGAAATCGAGGAGAAAGGAGACGACCAGTTCGAAATTTCAGACGGAAGGTCAGTGGATGAAGTATATCAGGCCCTTTTAGAGCATGAAATGCAGCCGGTCATGAGTGATTATATTTATGTATAACCAAGATGAATGTGAGAAAATAAATGAAAAACTGTTTTCTTCTGTGATTGCCGTGACAAACCGCACTCTGGCCGAAAGACCCTTCGAGGAACAGATAGAGAGGGTCTGTAAGGTACATCCTAAGGCTATCATTTTACGGGAAAAAGACCTTTCTGAAGAAGAATATCTCGTGTTGGCGAAAAAAGTACAGGAAATCTGTCACCAGTATGAAGTGCCATGCATTCTCCACAGTTTTGTAGACGTTGCGATACAATTAAACTGTTCGGCAATCCATTTACCCCTTCCCCTCCTTCGAACATATAGAGGAACACTATCTGATTTTTCTACAGTTGGAACATCGGTCCATTCCGTGGAAGAAGCCATAGAAGCCGAAAAATCAGGTGCCACTTATCTGACAGCCGGTCATATCTATACGACAGATTGTAAAAAAGGGCTTCCCCCAAGAGGACTTATCTTCCTTAAAGAGGTCTGTCAGGCGGTATCCCTTCCGGTATACGCCATCGGTGGGATCAAAGCCGATTCCGCACAATTACAGGAAGTCATGTCCTGCGGTGCCAGAGGTGGATGTATCATGTCCGGGATGATGAAACTTTAGGACGATATTGTCCATTTTGTACAAAGGACCTTCTTTTTATTGTGCAAAGTGGACATTGAGCCGAAGGTGGAAAAAAATTATAATAAAAATAAGTTAACCTTAGAATTCCTTTGCCCCTGGGGTTAGCTTATTTTTTTTCTATTGACAAAGAAAAAAATGATGATATAATAGTTTTAAAACAAACAATTTAAAATCAAATTAGTATACGTTCCGAAAGGAATTATTTTTTTATCACGGGATTAGCACTCGATTAAAATGAGTGCTAACAAAAAGTTGCAGATCACGTAGAGATTAATGTGTGAGCCACAGGCTACATCTCAGTGGGAGGATACCCCCCTCTTCAAGTGCGTAGAGTAGTAAAAAGGGGACAAAATTATTTTCAGTGGTGGGTAAAAATCACTCACTGAAATGATATATAAGCCAGGACAGGAGGAATGACAGATGCCAGAACACAGAGAAGCAATGGATGCAAATGAAATCAGAAATTTTACAAACGAGATCACTTACCGAAGATATCTGATGAACCGGGGCAAAATCCAGAATCTTTTTCGGAAAATGACACTTCAGGAGTATATTGCTTTATATACCATAGCCTCTGAGAGTGAAAAATCTTCGGAGAATGCAGGTAAAACCTACTTAAAGGAGCTGTCTGACAGAATGGAGCTGACCATGCGTCAGACTTCGAAAATGATTGAAAAACTGAAAGATAGAGGTCTGGTACACTGGTCCTATGATGGTTCCGGAAGTGAGGGAACCTATGTGAAGGTAACAGAACTGGGTGAGAAACTTTTTAAAGAACAGGAGACTCTTCTCCGAGAGTGTTACGGAAAAGTGATTGAGAAATTTGGAAAAGAAAATCTTACTTTAATGCTGAAACTGATGAAACAGCTGGATGTTTTGATGTGCAGTGAAATAAAAGAAATGGAGGAGGCAGAATTCGATGGAAGAGACGATGAAATGGATGAATGATTATGCAGTAGAAAGTGAAGCAGTCTGCCGGCGAAATGATTATATTGACTCCCGTCTTTTCGAAGAATTCGGAGTCAATCGCGGACTCAGAGATGAGAACGGTAAAGGAGTCCTGACCGGATTAACCAGAATATCAAAAATCATTTCCTCCCGCGTAAAGGATGGGAAGAAAGTTCCTTGTGACGGAGAACTATGGTATCGGGGATACCGGGTGGAAAAACTGATCGAAGATCTGGGCGAAGAAAAGCTGGGTTTTGAAAAAATTGCTTACCTGTTGCTCATGGGAGAAATGCCTTCAGAAGAAGCCGAGAAAAAATTTAAAGAAATTATTGGAAAATTCAGAATTCTCCCGACCAATTTTACCAGGGATGTCATCATGAAAGCCCCTTCCGAAGATATTATGAATTCCATGACAAGAAGTATTCTCACCCTGGCATCCTACGACAAAACGGCCAAAGATATCAGTGTCAGTAATTCATTAAGACAATGTATACAGCTGATCAGCGAATTTCCGCTTCTGGCCGCTTATGCATACCATGCCTACAATTATTATGAAAAAGGCGACAGCATGTATATCCACAATCCGGATCCGAATCTATCCACCGCAGAAAATCTGTTGATGATGCTCCGTCCGGACCAGAAATATACACCGGTGGAAGCAAAAGTACTGGATACCGCCCTGATTCTTCATATGGAACATGGCGGGGGAAATAACTCTACATTTACTACCAGAGTTGTAACCTCATCCGGTTCCGATACCTATTCCACCATCGCAGCGGCCATGTCCTCACTGAAAGGACCGAAACATGGCGGTGCCAATATCAAGGTCATGGATATGATGGACGATATTCGGAATCATGTAAAAGATTTCTCTGATGAAGAGGAGGTCTCAGCATACCTCAGCAAGATCATTCACAAAGAAGCCTTTGACAAAAAAGGCCTGATTTACGGAATGGGGCATGCCATCTACACAATATCCGACCCAAGAGAACGGGTATTCAAAAAATACGTGGAAGAACTGGCAGAAGAAAAGGGACGGGAAAAAGACCTGATGCTCTACGAAAACATAGAAAAACTCGCTCCGAAACTGATTGCCGAAAACCGAAATACCATGAAAAATGTAAGCCCAAACGTGGACTTTTACAGCGGATTTGTATATGACATGCTGGGAATCCCACGGGAACTCTACACTGCAATCTTTGCAGTGGCAAGAATTGTCGGATGGAGCGCCCACCGTATGGAAGAACTGATTTGCACCGATAAGATCATCCGTCCGGCCTACATGAGCGTGATGGACGAAAAAGAATAAAGAAATTGCGCTTCTCTGTCAGAGGACAAAGCGCATAGGTTCGAAATAGTGAAAAGTACAAAGTAGCTCTTTGAGTTCTTCAATCTTTTTATATGAAAAAAGGGTATGGCGCTAACCATACCCTACTCTGGAAAACCAGAGAAACCTTGTCGGTCAAATTATTCTTTCAATGGTGGCCTCGTCGGCCAAAAAACACTTGTTAGCAAGTGTGAAAGATCAATATCAATCTTCTAATTATATTATACACAATTCTTTGAAAAAATCTATTGGAAAAACTTTTTAAATAAAATATTTGTGTTTGGAATATCATTATATGGCAGTAATATTGAAATATCAATTAGAAAATGTAAAAAAATTCCATTCGTTTTTGAAATCATCTGCCCTTCTTTTTTTGTGGGTAGATTCCTTTCTTATCCTCACAAGAAACTCTTGAGGATTCTTTTTGGTTTATGCTATGATTTAATCATAAAGTAGTGAAATGATTAAAAGGCAAGACACAAAACGTACTTGAGAAAGGGA
>JAQYIU010000073.1 GCA_028721415.1 Lachnospiraceae bacterium
GATAATAACGACTTCTTTTTGGAAGATTTTTTCCGGAAGTAGTCTGCATTTCTACATTATAAATCGCCTTGCCATCACTCATGTAAATATCCAGACGAACACTTCTGGCATCAATTTTCATATCAATCGTTTTCTGCTTTTCCAGATACTCTACATGGTCAATCTGGATATCCAGGATCTGTTCCAGAAAAAATTTACAGCGTTCAGGGTCAGACATAACGTAACCGAACATAAAGCATTCGTACTGTGATAAATATTGTCTGTTGTCTTTTTTTCTATTATATCTTTTCGTGAGTTCTCTGACAAGAGGAAAACAAAGATTTTTCCAACTATTTCCAAATTAGAAAGGCGTTTGATTTGTTCGAATTGTTTTAAAAAATATGGAAAAACAAAAATAAAATCTTTGTTTTAAGACATAAACACAGAAAAATAATCATAATAATAAGTGAAATCAAAAGCATACAAATAGAAAATCCAACATCTCATACAATAACTGCAATAAAAAATCGACATATTGACCAATTGACACTTGGAATATAAAAAATTCTGCACAAATCCTTTACATAATCTTTGTTTAACACAACTAAATCTTTAAAAACAACATAAAAATACTTGAAATACAGAATTTTGTATGGTAATATAAAGTCACAACAGAGGAACACAAAAAACCTCAAAACCAAAGGGATTAACAAAAGAAAAGGAGAAGAGACACATGAAAGCATTAGCAAGATATGGAAAAGAATTTGGCGGATACAGAATGATTGATGTTCCTGTTCCAGAGTGTGGACCGGAGGATATCATTCTTGAAGTTAAGGCAGCAGCAATCTGTGGAGCTGATATGAAGCACTTCAGAGTAGAGAACGGTTCCGATGAGTTTAACTCCATCCGTGGCCATGAGTTTGCTGGTGAGATCGTAAAGGTTGGCGAAAAGGTAACAGATTGGAAAGTTGGACAGAGAGTTGTTTCTGACAACAGTGCTCATGTATGTGGCGTTTGTCCTGCATGTGAGCAGGGAGATTTCCTTTGCTGCGAACATAAAGTAAACCTTGGATTAGATAACAATACATGGGGCGGCGGATTTACAAAATATTGTAAAGTTCCTGGAGAAATCTTAAGAATTCACAAACATGCAATCTGGGAGATTCCAGAAGGTGTGAAATACGAAGAAGCAGCAGTGCTTGACCCAATCTGTAATGCTTACAAAGCAGTAGCACAGCAGGCACATTTACTTCCAGGACAGGACGTAGTTGTATTTGGTACCGGCCCACTTGGATTATTCTCCGTTCAGATAGCAAGAATCATGGGTGCAGTAAACATCGTAATGGTTGGTCTTGAAGAAGATACAAAAGTTCGTTTCGGTGTTGCAAAAGAACTGGGAGCTACTCATTGTGTAAATGCTTCTAAAGAAGATGTTGTTGCAAGATGTACAGAAATCTGCGGAAGAGACAACCTGGGTCTGGTTATCGAATGTTCCGGTGCAAACATTGCATTAAAACAGGCAATCGAAATGCTTCGTCCAAACGGTGAAGTTGTTCGTGTTGGTATGGGATTCAAACCATTAGAGTTCTCCATCAATGATATCACATCCTGGAATAAGAGCATTATCGGACATATGGCTTATGACTCCACATCATGGAGAAATGCAATCAGACTTCTTGCTTCAGGACAGATCAAAGTACAGCCAATGATCACACATCGTATCGGTCTTTCTCAGTGGGAAGAAGGATTTACTGCAATGGCTAATAAAGAGGCAATCAAAGTTATCATGACATACGATTACGAAGACTAATTCAAAGATTAGATATTACAAATGATAAAAGTGAAAAACAGAGGGGAATTATTTATGGAAAGAAAACTTATGATCGCACCGTCAGTAGGGTGCTGTGATTTATTTCATGTTGAAGAACAGGTGAGAGTGATTAACGAGAATTCAGACTTCCTCCATATGGACATCAAAGATGGTGTTTATGTCCCAAGTTTCGGCATTGGTCCGGATTATCTCCATTATCTGAATACACACGTAAAAGAACTCAAACCGATGGATGCGCACCTTATGGTGAAAAATCCACAGCAATATCTCAAAACATTTGCTGATGCGGGAGCCTCCTTTATCACCCCGCACACAGATTGTATCGAAGGCGATGCGTTCGTAACCATCCGTAAGATTAAAGAACTGGGCTGTAAAGCTGGTGTGGCCCTTAGCCCATCCGTTCCTTTATCAACAATCGAGTATTACCTTCCACTGTTAGACAAAGTTACGATTATGATTGTTGATCCGGGTATTGCCGGACAGCCGGTGGACCCTCAGATGTTCGTGAAAATCAGACAGCTGGCTAAGATCAGAGAAGAAAGAGGACTTGACTTCCTGATTGAAGCCGATGGTTCCATGAACAAAGAACTCTATCGCCCGCTTTATGAGGCCGGTGCAGATATTGTAGTTCTCGGACCTCCTGCTTTATGGAACAAATCCGATGATTTCGAGAGAGCATGGGATATCATGGAAGCAGAGCTGGCTGTAGAATTAGAAGGCGCAGAGCGTCAGATTTAAGTTTTTTCTTCAGAGCCATTTAGCACACGAATGGAAACTGGATGAAAATAAATGTACAAAAGATAAAGGAGAAATCCGGAAACAGATAATGTGGAAGGATTTCTCCCAAAACACAAAAGAGAAATAGGAGAAGAAAAATGAACAAATCAGCAAATATTGGTGCAAGACTTGACCGTCTGCCTAATTCAAAATGGCATGTAAAAATGTGGCTTGTTACAGCGTTCGCTTTATTAGTATGCTGGTCAAACGGTATCGGCGGAGCAGTACAGAACATCTTGTTAAATGAGGTTCACTGGTTAGAGCCAGGCTCCACTTTACTGGCAATGTGGGGAACAACTTATACAATTGGACAGTTATTAGGTGCTTTGATCGGTGGTCCGATCGGTGATAAGATTGGTCGTAAAAAATCTATCTTACTTTATGAAGCAATTCACATCGTAGTTATGATCGGTGCAGCCCTTGCTCCAAACATTCAGGTGCTTTATGTATTCCGTCTGTTACAGGGTGCTGGTCTTGGCGCATTATTAGTTGTTTTATTTGCAGGTTTTACAGAATACGTACCAGGAAGAAACCGTGGTACATGGTCCAGCCGTACATCCTTTATCGGTAACTGGGCTCATCCAATTTGTAACTTAATCGCTTTCATTCTGCTCGGAACAGGAATCAGCATGGATATGAACTGGAGAGTAGAATTCATGATTCCATCTGTATTATCCATCATTGCATGTTTCTTTATCGCAAAGAAATTCCCGGAATCCCCAAGATGGTTAGAATCCCAGGGAAGAGTAGAAGAAGCAGACGCAATCATGACACAGATCGAAAAAGAAATCGAAGCATCTACAGGAAAACCACTTCCTCCTGTAACAGAGGCTCCAAAGGAAGTAAAACAGCTTCCATACTCCGCTTTATTTAAAGGCAAACTCTTAAAAAGAACAATCGTTGGTTCTTTAGTATTGATCGGTATGAACACAATCCAGTATACATTAATGAACTGGATGCCATCCTTAATTAACGGACTTGGATATGATACATCACAGTCCCAGTTCATGACAATGTTCGGTCTCTTCGGAGCACCTTTCGGAATCTTTATCGCATCCTTAATTATGGATAAATTCCCTCGTAAAGTTATGGGTGCTGCACTCCTCACCGGAATGGCATGCTTCGGTATCATCATCGGTGTGGTAACTTCCACAGGAGCTGTTGGAATGACAGGACTGATCGCATTAACATTCTTAATGAACACAATCATTTACATGTATGTTTGCTACGCTTCCGCAGTATATGTTCCGGAAATGTGGCCGACATCAGCAAAACTTTCCGGTTCAGGTTTCTCCAATGCTATGGGACGTGTCAGCAATGTATTCTTCCCATTCTTGGTAACCGCATTAGCAGCAAAGAGCTCCAGTTATGTATTCATCTTACTGGCAATCGTTGCAACAATCATCGCAGTAAGCGTTATAGTACTTGGTGTTGAGACACGTGGAGAATCCGTAGAGGAAATCGGTGACGTAGAATAATAATCACAGGGGAGGCTTTGAAGCTTCCCCAAAATCTTAATTGAATTCAAAACCCCGGAAGGTGGGGCTAAAATACAGACAGGAGGTATCGTTGTGAAAAATACAGAAGCTATCTTAGTAACACCAAAACATTTTGAGATTCAGGAATGTCCGATGCCGGAACCAAAAGACCATGAGATTTTAATGAAAGTAGAATATGTTGGTATGTGTGGTTCTGATATTCACGGATTTGAATGCGGACCATTCATCCCTCCTAAGGATCCAAATCAGAAAATTGGTCTTGGACATGAGGTTTCCGGTGAAGTTGTAAAAGTCGGAGCAAAAGTTACAAAATTCAAACCAGGTGACAAAGTTCTCATCGAGCCGGGTGTACCGGATGACACTTGTGTTTACTGCCGTACCGGACGCTATAACATTTGTCCAGATGTAGACTTCATGGCAACACAGCCAAACTACAAAGGAGCTCTCTGCGAATATATGACTCATCCGGAAGAATGGACTTATCATGTACCAGAAGGAATGTCCACTCTGGAAGCAGCACTTGTTGAACCGGCAGCAGTTGGTATGCACGCAGCGATCCTCGGAGATGCAAAACTTGGTAAGAGCATTGTTATTCTTGGTGCAGGAACGATCGGACTTATGGTACTGCAGGCATGTAAGAGCCTCGGTGCAACAGATATCACAGTAGTTGACGTGATGGATAAACGTCTGGAATTGGCGATGCAGCTTGGTGCAGCAAGAACCATCAACGGAAAAGATCAGGATACCGTTGCCGTATTAAGATCAGAAGAAATGTATGGTGATATGGGTGTTGAACTTGTATTTGAATGTGCCGGTTCTGCATTTACCGCTGATCAGGCAGTACAGATTGTAGCTCGTGGTGGAAAGATCATGATGGTAGGAACTCATTCCAAACCAGTACCGATTAACTTCCTGAAGATCAACAGAGAAGTGACAATTCAGACTTCTTTCCGTTACTGCAATAACTTCCCTCAGACCATCGAAGCCATTGCAAGCGGTAAGTTCAACGTAAAAGATATGGTTACACATATTTATGATTACAAAGATGTACAGCATGCATTTACAGACGCGATCGATCCTGAAAAGAAACTGGATATGGTAAAAGGCGTTGTGAAAGTCGCACAGTAATTTGACAGAAGAAAAGGAGAAAAACAATGATTGCAGATATCAGATTTTGGGAAAAGAAAGCAAGTGAAGGACATTATGCCATTCCACATTTTAACGTATGGAATGCAGAAATGTTAATGGGTGTTATCGACGCAGCAGAAGAGCTTCGTGCACCAATCATCATCTCTTTCGGAACAGGATTCACAGGAAATACAGTATTTGAAGATTTCTGTTACATGATGGAATCTATGGCAAAGAAAGCTACCGTACCGGTTATCTTACACTGGGATCACGGCCGCAACTGGACTATCTTAAAAAATGCGGTTGATCACTGCATGAACTCTGTAATGCGTGATGCATCTGCCTTACCATTTGAAGAAAATGTAGCAGAAATCAAACGTTGTGTTGATTACTTCCACGCTTACAACATCCCTGTAGAAGCAGAACTTGGACATGTTGGAAATGAAACTGTATACGAAGAAGCTTTAGCAGATTATGCATACACAGATCCTGACATGGCAAAAGAATTCGTAGAAAGAACAGGATGTGATTCTCTTGCAGTAGCTGTTGGTAATGTTCACGGTGTATATTCTTCCGAACCGGAAATCCGTTTCGATATCATCGAAAAAGTTGCTGCAGCTGTTGACGTACCACTGGTACTTCACGGAGCAAGTGGTATCGGCGATGAAGATATTAAGAAAGCAATTTCTTTAGGTATCGCTAAGATCAACATCCATACAGAGCTTTGCCAGGCTGCTATGGAAGCCATCAATGAACATAAAGATGAACCTTTCCTAGCTGTAGAGAGAGCAGTTCGTCTGGCAGTAAAAGAACGTGCAATGTACAAGATTAAATTATTCGGTGATGATGGAAGAGCGGATGAATAATATGGATAAAAAATTAGACGTAATTTGTCTCGGGGCAGCAGTGGTAGACATCCCACTGCGCCCGGTATCAAGAGATATTTTTGATATCGAATCTTATCCGGTAGATCGCATTGCCATGTCGGTTGGAGGCGATGCCATGAATGAGGCGACGATTATCAGCCGTCTTGGATTTAAAACCGGAATTATCGCCTGCATCGGTGATGATGCAGCTGGACAGTTTATCCTTCGTTCCTGCAAACAGGACAACATCGATGTGGAAGGAATCAAGATTGATCCGAATATTGACACATCCATGAATATCGGTCTTGTGACTGCAGACGGAGAGAGAACTTTTATTACCAACCGTAACGGAAGTCTCTGGAAAGAAAATATCGAGCATGTGGATTTTGAGAAAATGAAACAGGCAAAGATTCTTTCTCTGGCAAGTATTTTCAACTGCCCGCTTCTTGACGGAAAAACTCTGGTAGAGATTTTCAAAGTAGCAAAGGCAGAGGGAATGACCATCACGGCAGATATGATTATGCCGAGACTGGGAGAAACGCTGGATGACATCCGCGAAGCATTAAGCTATGTAGACTATTTCTTCCCGAACTTTGACGAAGCTTGTCTGATGACAGGAGAAACCGATGAAGCAAAAGTTGCCGATGTTCTTTATGGCTGCGGTGTAAAAAATGTAGTCATGAAAATCGGAAAACGCGGCTGCTACATTCGCAATGCAGAAGGTTCCATGATCGTTCCTGCCTGCAAGGGTATCACAGCCATTGACACCATTGGTGCCGGAGATAACTTCGCTTCCGGATTTATTGCAGGACTCCTCCAGGGCAAAGATCTCTACGAATGTGGAATCTACGCCAACTGTACTGCTGCAATTTCCGTTCAGCATCCGGGTGCCACCAGCGGCGTTCAGAACAAAGAAATGGTAGAAGAAATGCTCACAAAATATCGTGAGGATTATAAATAATAAGACTTACAAATTTACAAAAGAGAAAACTTTCGACGGAAAATAATGATACGACATAATAATTTAGAATATAGAAAGGAAATATATCATGAATACGATGAAACTTGGTAAAACAGGAATAGATATCTCAAGAATCGGTCTTGGAACATGGTCCATCGGTGGCGGTTCCGCATGGGGTGGAGATCATGACCTTCAGGTTGTTGTTGATACAATCCGTGAAGCTCCAAAAGCTGGAATTAACCTGATCGATACTGCTCCTGGTTATAACTTCGGTAACAGTGAAAAGATTCTTGGAAAAGCCCTTGAAGGCATGAACCGTGATGACGTTGTTATCATCACAAAATGTGGTGTGACATGGGATCAGGAAATGAAAGGGGATCTTTTCAACAAAGTAAACGGCATCCAGCTGTACAAAAACTTGAACAGTGCATCGGTGCAGAGAGAAATCGAAGCTTCTTTAGAGCGTATGGGCATTGACTATGTGGATGTTTACATGACACACTGGCAGTCCATCGAAGGATCTGAGTACTATGTACCGATCCAGAAGACCATGGATGTCTTAAATGAATTAAAGGCAAAAGGCAAAATCAAAGCCATCGGTGCTGCAAACGTAGATATCCATCACATTGAAGAATATCTGAAATATGGCGATCTTGACATCGTGCAGGCAAAATACTCCATCCTTGATCGTGGAATCGAAGAAGATATCATTCCTTGCTGTCGTGAAAACGGTGTGACAATCCAGGCTTACTCTCCACTGGAAATGGGGCTTCTGTCCGGTACATTCCCAAGAGATTACAAACCGGTTGGCGCTCAGATTCCAAAGAAATGGTTCCAGCCTGAAAACATGCAGAAAGCTATGGATATGATGGAGCAGTGGAAACCACTCTGCGAGAAATACAACTGCACCATTGCCAACCTGGCACTGGGCTGGATCCTTGCACAGGGCGATTTCCTTAACCTGTTAAGTGGATCTACAACTGTAGCAGAGATCAGAGAAAACGTAAAATCTGCGGAACTGGAACTGGAAGCAGAGGATGTTGCTTTCATGCGTGATCTTGTTGAGAGCATCGACAAATAATATAAGGTTTTCCATGTATTTTACTTAACTAAAATAATATTTTGTATTTCTTAAGTAAAAATAAAGTTTGAAACAAAGATAACAAATTGCTTTTTCCACAGATTCAATGTATAATAATCTTGATATTCAAAATATTTGATATCGAATATCTGCAGAATAACTGCATGAGAGAGGGTAACAAGATGAAAAAAAGAATCGATAAAATCAGGGAAAAAGTGAAAGTTGAAGGAAAAGTAATTGTTTCAGAATTGAGTCAATTATACGGGGTTACAGAGGAGACCATCCGGAGGGATCTGGAGAAGCTGGAGGCGGAAGGCTTCCTGACCAGAACCTTCGGAGGGGCCATCCTCAATTTGACGCCACAGAATGATCAGTTACATTTCTATAAAAGGGCTTCAACAAATATCGAAGAGAAAAAGAAAATCGGAACTCTCGTCGTTGGTGTTCTGGAAAATGAGAGAACCATTGTAGCCGATGCAAGCACAACGGTCATGGAAGCGATGAAGCAGCTTCGGACGAATCCTTCTTACATTATTTTAAGTTCATCGACAGAAATATTCCGTGAGCTGGGAGATTCCAAGATGAAACTGATGTCAACGGGAGGAACCTTTAATCCGAGCTCCCTGTCTTTATATGGCACCCATGCCAAAGAGACAATCAGCCGTTTTTATCCGGATGTTGCTCTGATCAGCTGCAAAGGGCTTGCAGCAAATGGTTTGATTACCGATTCTTCCGAAGAAGAAGCGAATACCAAGCAGGTTATGATACAACAGGGAAAAAAGGTTTGTCTGTTGGTGGATCATACCAAGTTTGGTTGCATCGGCTTTATGAAATTTGCAGATTTGAGTGAGATAGACTATCTGATTACCGATCAGAAGCCAGAAGAAAAATGGATCGAATTATGCCAGAAATATGGTGTAAAAGTGATTTATCCATAGAAATGTACAGAAGTGGTTGATACCCCGGATTTCCCTTGGGAAACAAGACTCAGGGAAGAAACACGGGGGTATTAAATGACAGAGAAAAAAGAAAAAAACACCATTGTAAAACGAATGATGATATCTGTGGTAGCCGGCTTTGCCGTTGGCTTCCTTTGCTTATTACTGAAAAGTCATCTGGTCGGAACCGGAGGAGAAAAAGTATGGAATATTATCGACGCCATCTTTTTCCAGGATATCACAGCCACTACAAGTATTGAAGGAATCGGTCTCTTTTACATCATAGGGCAGTTATTTATGCATGCGCTCCAGATGATGATCGTTCCTCTGGTACTGTGTTCCCTCAGTCTGGCACTCTGTAGCCTGGCTGATCCGAAACGCCTTGGCAAAATTGCCGGAAAAACATTCGTGACTTATTTAAGCTTTTATGTGGTAGCAGCAGCCCTTGCAGGTTGTGGCGCCTATTTTGTAAAATCCATGGGCTGGTTTGATGTACATTTACCAAATCAGCAGGCACAGGAACTGGTGACAATGGACGGATATAATCCCCTCGTCACAATTGTTAATGCCGTTCCTTCCAATATCATAAGCGCAATGTCTACCAACAGTTCCATCCTTTCTGTCTGTGTGTTTGCCATTATCCTTGGACTTGGACTGACCCATATGGGAGAAAAGGGAGAATTCCTGAAAAAGGTTCTCGAGAACCTCAATGACATTGTGCAGATGTTTTTAAATTTCTTAATTAACAAAACAGCACCGGTTGCTATTTTCTGTATGATCACCAGAGCATTGGCTGTATACGGAATCGAGTACATCGCACCGACGCTGGTATGGATTGCAGCAACGATTGTCATCAGTCTATTGCTGGTATGCACCATTTATCCGGTTGGAATCTTCCTTTCTACAGGATTAAATCCAATCAAATTCATGAAGAAAGCAGCGAAAATTGGTTTATTTGCAGCAGCAACCAATTCCTCCGCAGCAACTCTTCCACTGAACACCAAAGTATGTACTCAGGAACTTGGATGTACGAAAGAGATTTCCAGCTTCGTTCTTCCGACCGGTATGACCATCAACATGAACGGAACCACAGCCATGCATATGATTGCCATCACCTTTATCGGAACCGCAGCCGGCATTGATGTAAAACCATCCACGCTGGCGCTGGCAGCATTCCTCTCCATCTGTACTGCAGTGGGAACTCCTGCCATTCCTGTGGCAGGAACTACCATGGTTTATGTCGTTATGATGGGATTGGGATTCAACACAGAATTATGTCTGATCGGATATTCCCTCGTTCTGGCAATGAACTACTTACCGGGTATGGCCGTAATCACATTGAACGTAATCGGCGATGCCGCAACCAACGTAATCGTAAATGCCAGAGAAGGTGTGCTGGATAAGGACGTATATAACAGCTAAGGTCATATAATACTAATTACCATAATTAATAAATCAAGATATAAAATACCATAATACAAAACTCCAATTACAATAATACCAATACAATAAATGCCATAGTAAACGTGATACCATGAAAAAGAGGCTGGCTCGGGAAAGAGCAGCCTCTTTTTTCATTCCTCCACATAGCGCAAAACTTTTTCCGGATAAATCTTTTTAATGTCTTTTTTATCATCAAAGTATACCAGATAGAACTTGTCTCCCGGTTTTGTTTTCTCCCAGAGTTTGACATCCTGTGAGGTGGCAAGGTAAGATTTATTTTTAGTAAAGTAA
>JAQYIU010000074.1 GCA_028721415.1 Lachnospiraceae bacterium
TAATGAAATCCGATTATCCCCAAATACACTCTTCATAACATCAGCATTCCTTTCTTCTTTCGTGGATAATTAAAATCTGTTTTTGATTTTATCTTATCCTCTTGATTTTCCTCCCGAAATGTTTACGGTTGTTCCTGCAATATAGCTGGCACGATCGGATACCAGATATGCTACAAGATCGCCTACCTCATCTAATTTACCATCACGTCCCATAGGAATTACTTTGCTGTAATCGGTGGAAAGATCTTCCGGTTTGCAACCTCTGGTGTAAGCCAGTGCTTCATTGTAAGCAGGTGTACGTAAGCCGGTGGCTTCCATGATTCCAGGCGCACATGCCAGCACTCGGATGTTGTATTTGCCCAGTTCCTTTGCCCAGGAACGGGTGAAGCTGTCCACCGCACCCTTTGTTGCGGAATAAGCACTCTGTCCCTGAGATCCTTCCTTTCCGGATTCGGAAGACATGTTCAAGATAACCCCTTTGCCCTGTTTTAACATCTGTCTTGCACAAGCCTGCGCACAGAGGAACACACCTTTTACATTGACTGCAAACATTTTTCCAAAGGATTCATCATTCAGCTCATACTGTGGTTTTTCTCCTGCCACGTCCACCAGAAGACGAGGAAGATTGATTCCCGCATTGTTTACCAGCGCATCAATGTGTCCGTATTTTTCAATTACGGCATCTACCATAGCCTTTACACTGTCACTGCTTGTGACGTCGCACTGTACACAATAGGCACCATCCATCTCTTCTCCGGTCTTCACATTCATGTCAACAACCACTGCGTGGGCACCGACCTTTGTCAAGGTGTCAACAACGTGTTTACCGATACCGGAAGCACCTCCGGTGACGATCACAACTTTGTCTTCCAACTCCAACCAATTTTGATTCATAACTTTTTCCTCCTTGTTTTGATCCGATTGTGTTTCGGTTTTGTTTTGTGGCTTCATTTTATTGAAAATAAGGAGAAAGTTTAATGCCACCTTTTTCATGAGGTTGGAATTCCATTCGTCTGTGGTTTTTCCACGTCGTTGAAAAATCTTGTATTATTGTATGGCTTGCAAGATAATCGTCTTATGTTTTTGTACATAACAGATAAATATAAGGCAATTTTCTTCGTTTTTACTTTTATAAAATACTTTATTAAAGTAATTTAATTATATATTTATAGAAGCATCTTGTCAATTCGGCATTTTACACAGAATATACAAAAAATCATGTAAGTTATACACAAATTTCCCCTCTTGTCCTTTCCCTCTCATTAATGGTATTATCTTACATATAGAGATTCTCTCTCTTTTATTTATGATCAACAAAACACAAAACAAAGGAGATTGCAATGAAACTTGGAATTATCGGAAGCGGAAAGATTGTTCACGAGGCACTTTTTGCCATGGAACCGGTAGATAATATTGAGAAAACAGCCATTTTTGCTCGTCCTCACAGCCTGGACAAGGCAGAAGAACTGGCGAAGAAATATCAGATCGGACAGATTTATACCGATTATGAGGAATTGTTAAGAAAAAGTGATGTGGACTGTGTCTATATCGGACTGGTGAACAGTGCTCATTTTTCCTATGCGAAGCAGGCACTTCTTGCCGGCAAACATGTGATTTTGGAGAAACCTTTTACCTCTACCCTCGCAGAAGCGAAAGAACTGGCAGAGATTGCTACGAAAAAAGGACTTTATCTGATGGAAGCCATCGTACCGATGCACAATGAGGTATATGAGAAAATGAAAGAGGTTTTTCCGAATCTGGGGCCGATCAAGATGGTACAGTGTAATTATTCCCAGTATTCCAGCCGTTACAATAATTATCTGAACGGCAAGGTGGAGCCGGCCTTTGATCCGGAACTTTCCGGCGGTGCTCTCTATGACATCAACCTTTATAATATTTATTTCTCTGTGGGACTTTTTGGAAAACCACAGCAGGCTTTCTATTTCCCAAATCGTGGATTTAACGGTATCGACACCTCAGGAATCGCCATCTTACAGTATCCGGAATTCACCGCCACATGTACCGGAGCCAAAGATTCCGACAGTCCGGGCTTTGTCATGGTTCAGGGAGAAAAAGGTTGGATTAAAATGGGTATCCACCCAAGTTTTCCGAATTATTTCGAGGCAGAATATCAGGATCCGGACAATCAGGAACTAGTTCCAAGCCCTTCCGGCGGCATGCAGCGTGCCATGATAAACCTGCATTTTGAAGCAAAGAAAGTTCACCATAGAATGACCCGGGAATTTGCGGATTTTGCCGAAATCGTGGATCTCAACGAGGCTTCTGCTGCGAAAAAGGCTCTGGATAATTCTCTGGCAGTGATGGAGACATTGGAAACGGCCAGAAAATATGCGGGAATTCGCTTTGGAGTGGATCAATAATATAATTTTAATCATTGTAATAATGACAAAAAATGCTCCGGCACAGTGGGGTCTGCGCGGAGCATTTTCTATATAATGGGGATTCCAACTTATGTCTATGTACTTTTAATAGTTGATTTTTTATTTGTTAAGCTGTTCCAGAACCCAGTCAACATCGTCTGTTGTCTTTAAGGTTTCCAGTAAAGCTTCATCTTCTAACATGTTACAAAGATTTCCGAGTAATTCCAGATGTTCATCGCCGACACCGGCAATACCGATGACAAGCTGTGCTTTTTCACTTCCGAAATCAACGCCTTCCGGATACTGTAATAATACAATACCGGTCTTTTTCACAGTATCTTTTGCCTGAGTGGTTCCGTGAGGGATTGCAACACCCATGCCCATGTAGGTGGAAACAAGTTTTTCACGTTCCTGCATAGCAGCGACATATGTCTCATCGACATATCCGAGTTTGTTTAACAGTTCACCGGCTGCCTGAATGGCATCTTCTTTGCTTACCGGAGTAAGATTTAATTTCACACCTTCTTTTTCCATCACTTTTTTCTTGATGATCAGATTCAGATCCGGAAGAACCACATCTGTATTTTCTCCTGCCGGAGCTGCCGGAGCGTCACCGGTATTTAACTGAATGTAAAGGGCATCCAGAGCAGGGTCTGCAAGGAAGTTTCCAATGGTAATGATTTCCGCATTTGGTGCAGATTTTTTTGCACGGGCTACTAAGGTTGTCTGAACTACCGCAATATCACAATCAGCAGGAATGTTGTCAACGGAGGTATTGGTTACAACGATTTCCGGATGAACTGCTTTGATACGGTTGCGGAATTTGGTAGCACCCATGGCAGATGATCCCATACCTGCATCACAGGCGAAGACGATTTTCTTAATCGTATTAGAATTTTTAATTGTTCCAGGAACGGCCTGTCCTTTGGATTCTGCTTTTCTGGCAGCCATTTCGGACTGGGCATCCTCAAGACTCTTATTGCCGGACATTCTCACGATCGGGGAGGCAATCGCAAAAGAAACGGCAGCGGCAAGAACAACACCGATGATGATAAATAACATCTTGGAGCTTGGAGCCATCATGAGGAAGGCGATGATAGAACCTGGGGAGGCAGGACCTACCAGACCACAGCCTGTGAGGCTGAACCAGAAGATAGCGACGATGTTACCAATGATCGGAGCAATGATAACAGCCGGATTCATGAGGATATAAGGGAAATAAATCTCATGAATACCACCGAACAGGTGAATGATCACTGCACCTGGTGCGGAATCTTTTGTATTTTTATCTTTACAGAAGAACATGTAAGCAAGAAGAACTCCAAGTCCAGGACCAGGGTTTGCTTCCAGCATGTACATGATGGATCTTCCGGTTGCTGCTACCTGAGCGGTTGCAAGTGGGGTGAAAATACCATGGTTAATGGCATTGTTCAGGAATAATACTTTTGCAGGTTCGATAAAGATTGCTACCAGTGGCAGTAAGCTGTGTTCGACAAGCACATTGACACCGGCAGAAAGAACAGCCAGGATTGCGGTCATCACAGGACCAACGGCAATATAACCGAACATTGCCAGCAGCATACCAATGATACCTGCAGAGAAGTTGTTGATCAGCATCTCAAAACCAGCAGGCATATGACCGTCCATCAACTGGTCAAATTTTTTGATACACCAGCCACTTAAAGGTCCCATGACCATGGCTGCCATCAGCATACTGATTTCGGTATTGCTCATGATCGCACCGATTACAGCGATCGCACCGACAACTCGACCTCTGTCTCCACCCACAAGTTTACCACCTGTAGATGCAATTAAAATAGGAATCAGATAGGTAAGCATCGGACCTACCAGTGAATTAAAACCTTCATTCGGAATCCAGCCGGTATCGATAAATAAAGCGGCAAGGAAACCGAAGGCAATTAATGCGCCAATGTTTGGCATGACCATTGCGGATAAAAATTTACCAAAACGTTGTACTTTTTCTTTCATGATTCTCTCCTTGATTCAAATCCATCTATTAATGAAGTTAGTATTTTATACCTTTTTTCGGCCAATCTTCTAAGCCGAATCTTCCGACGGAACCGCCAAAGAAATCATCAGATTATCTCAAAACTTAATTTTTATATTACTTTTACGTTATATTTCTCACATTCTTCCAGAAATTCTTCCGGAAGATGACCGTCGGAAATGACAATGTCCACATCAGCCAGTCCACAGATGGAATATGGATTCTTTTTTTCGACTTTTGAGGAATCCATCAGGATGATGTTTTGCCCGGACTGTCTCATGACGGTCTGTTTCAGACAGGCTTCTTCCCTCACACCACAGGTAAAACCTGTGTTTTTGCTGTAGCAGGTCACACCCATAAACGCCTGGTCAAAATTAATTCCTTCCAGAGCCTTTATGGCAAAATGTCCGTAGACACTCATGCTGTACCTGTTAAGCTTTCCTCCCGGGATCTCCACGATAGGGTGCTCCAGATTCACCAGTTCTGTGACACAACTTAACCCTGTGGTATAAATGAGGTTGGACTGATCCGGAAACACACGGGCAAGGGCCGTCGTTGTACTTCCGGAGTCCAGAAATATCACGCTGTCGTGACGAATCAGCTTCAGTGCTTTTTCGGCAATCTGCTGCTTCTCGGAAATATTTCGTACCGAACGTCTATTTAAAAAATCATCGGTTCCGACGACCACCTGTACCGATTTGGCTCCGCCATGAATCCGGACGATCCGGTTTGCCTCATCCAGGGCTTTCAAATCAGTACGGAGGGTCATCTCTGAGACATTGGGAAATGCAGATTTGATCTGTGCAAAATTGACATTTCCCTTCTGATTGATCAGTTCTACCAACTTATTTCTTCGTTGTTCCATCGTATTTATTCCTCCTGTGGCACTCAGTACCCCAAAACCAGAGGAACTAAATGCATTTTATTTTTCAACAAAGTTTTCTAACAGATATGCTTCTGCTTCCGGAGACCAAAGACCATTATGTGCATCAACGATATCTGCCAGTGCAATATAACGAGCATCTTCTTCGCCTTTTGCACGTAAATCTTCCAGTGCAGTTAAAGGCATGCTAAGATGTGTATAAATTAATTTCTTTCCACCCGGAATCTTTGGCAGATTCAGTGTAGTTTCTGCTGCGGCATCCAGACCACCGATGTGTGTTACCATAACAGCAGGATCGATTTTCTTTGCTGCTGTAAGTTCCAGAGACTCGATCATATCGTCAGTATTTCCACCGGTTGTTCCCATAACATGAGTGGAGTTATAGTGAACATCGTAGAAGTTCATGGATGCAGTGAATTCAGGATCTGTAGGACCTGCAAAGAAGTTCAGGCAGCCATCGCGTCCCAGAATGTCACTGGACTGTTTTACTACTGCTGCAACAGGTGCATAGCAAAGAACATCATCGTAACCTGTGCCACCGGAAATGCGAATCAGCTCAGCAACCGGATCTTCAAAGTTTGCAGTATTTACGAAATGAAGTTCAATTCCTTCTTTTTCTTTCACTTCTTCTACAGGGAAAAGAACAGCGGCACGGTCCAGACGTTCCTGATTGATATCGGTAACCACAACCATGGAAGGACGAACATCACGGTGAAGAGCGTAAGTTAAAGCACCCAGTCCCATTGGTCCTGCACCAGCCATAATCGCCAGTTTTCCGTCTTTTTTGATACCCATCTCATGAGTGTAAACACCCATTTTTGTATGGTAAGCTGCATTAAATGCACCGATACTGCAGGACATTGGTTCTGCCAGGGATGCCTGGTAATATGCCTCTCCTTTGTATTCCAGCATACAGTTCATTTCCATAACTTCTGCAGGAATGATGCAGTATGTTGCATCTCCGCCACAGAATTCATAGGAATATCCAGGACTCCACATTTCACCTTTGTAGTTGATGGCTGGCTGGATGGTAAATTTCATACCCGGTTTGAACTGATCCTGATATTTTGCTCCTACTTCCACGATGTCTCCGGCAAATTCATGTCCCATGATAGCTGGATGAACATCTACATCCTCATGAACACGTTTATGTCCGGTTCCTAAAATCGCACATTTGTAGGAAGACATACAGATACTGTCAGTCACAACCTTAACCAGAATCTCATCATCCTTGATCTGTGGAAGTTCAAATTCTTCCAGTCTCAAATCGTTTGCTGCGTGAAGACGTACACCTTTTGCTTTCATAATAAAAATTCCTCCTTTTATAATAATAATTGCAAATTGCTTTTGCAATGAAAAACTATGTTTTTATCCTGATAATTTTTGTTTTAAAAATATTCTTTTATAAATGTTATTACAGAGCTTTAAATGTTACCTTTGGAATCAGTTCTTTCACAACTTCATATTCCGCTGCCTGAGTTCCGCTACACATTACATTGGCTGCACCGGTTGCAGTGGAAAGACGAACGGTTTCTTCCAGGCTCATACCATTTTTTTCCGCAACTGCCAGAGCTGCCACTACACTGTCGCCGGCTCCTACGGTACTTCCTACCGGAACCTTCAATCCTTCTGCGTAAATGACTTCATCTTTTGTCACATACAGAGCACCCTTGCTTCCCATGGAAACAACAACTTTTTCGATCCCCTTTTTCATGAGTTCTCTGGCTGCTTCTGCTAATTCTTCCGGTGTTTCCAAAGTTTTGTTCATGAGACCGGAAAGTTCATGATTATTTGGCTTAATGAGATATGGACCAGCTTCCAAACCATTGGCCATCAGCTTTCCATCAGCATCCAGGAATACCTTTGCACCTGCATTCTTGCAATCTGTTACCCATACATTGTAGGTATTTTCCGGAGAACCTTTTGGAAGACTTCCGGATAAGATTACGATATCTCCCGGCTGAATCTTAGCAAGAAGCTTGTCTTTAAGCTGATTAAGGATCTCCTCGGAAACTGTAACTCCCGGCTCATTGATATCTGTGTTGGTCTTACAGACCGGATCAATGATCTTTAAATTGGTACGAGTCTCTCCTTCCACAAAAAGGAAATCAGATTCCAGTCCCATCTTATCAAGAGCGGATAAGATATTATTGCCGGTGTCGCCTCCAAGAATACCTGTAGCAACACTCTTCTCTCCCAGCTTATCGATCACCTTGGAAACATTAATTCCCTTTCCGCCCGGATCGGTTCGCATTGTGGTAATACGGTTTACACTGTCAAGGGTAAGAGACGGAATCTCAACTGTCTTATCCAATGCCGGATTCAAAGTCACCGTATAAATCATAACAACTCCTCCTTTTGTTTTAAAAATATTTTTATCGAAAATTGTTGTTTCAAAACTTCTGACATTATAATAACAACAATTTATTTGTTTGTCAACTGTTATTTTAAAGATATTTTTAAAATTTTCAATGTTATTATTGTTGTTTCAAAAGTATATTTGTGTTTCACACTTTCCTTTTGTTTTGTTTTAAAACAAAGTACTATATCACGCAAGCTGACCATTGATAAATAAAAATTCGAATGGGATTTCTTGTGGACGGCATCGCTCTTATATGTTACAATCCCCTCACAGGAAGGAGGGAAATAGAATGACCAATAACGAACTGTTACTCGCCATATCGGGAATGATGGATCAAAAACTGGAACCGATTAAGACAGATATCCGGGAATTGAAGTGCGATGTTCGGGAATTAAAAGAAGATGTTCATATATTAAAAAATGAAGTCTGTGAATTAAAACAGGATGTCGCTGTATTAAAAGAAGATGTTTCTGTGCTGAAACAGGAAGTCTCTGTTCTAAAGGAAGACGTTTCTGGCCTGAAGAAGGATGTCTCTGTGTTAAAGGAAGACGTTTCGGTTCTAAAACAAGAAGTTTCGGTTCTGAAGGAAGATGTTTCTGGCCTGAAGAAGGATGTCTCTGGCCTGAAGGAAAATGTTTTCATTCTAAATAAGGAAGTCTCTATTCTAAAAGACGACGTTTCGGTTCTGAAACGAAATGTAACAGGGATCCAGATTACTTTGGAAAATGACATGAACCCACGCCTGATAAATATTGAATCCTGCTATACCTCTACATATGAACGATATCAGCATGGTATCAATCAGATAGAAAGTATGCAATTGGATATTAATTTACTGAAGAAAGTTGTTGCAGAACATAGTGAAAAGATAAATCAGACAGCATAGGCTGTTGAAATTAGAAGGGGCCCATCAACGACGGGCCCTTTTATTTACATCGAAATCAGTCCAAACACATTTGCCACAGAACTAATCAGAATAATTCCCACAAAAACCGGGCAGAGATATCGAATCATAAAGACAAAAATCTTCTTTCTCTTAAAGGTCGCGCCTTCATGCTCTACTTCTCTCGCAATCCCCTCCACACCAATCACTCTGGATACCAAAAGGCAGATCGTAAGCGCTGCAATTGGCATCATCACAGAGTTCGTGAGGAAATCAAAGAAATCCAGAAACTGCATTCCGATAATTTTTACAAAAGAAAGGGGTCCGTACCCCAAAGAAGAAAGACTTCCCAGAACGACCATGATAACTCCTACGATGAGCGTCGCTTTCTTTCGTCCCCACCCCAGTTCATCTTCAAAGGTGGAAACGGCACTTTCCGTCAGGGCAATGGAACTGGTAAGAGCTGCAAATAACACCAGAAGGAAGAACAAGATTCCCGCCGGTGTTCCAAATCCCATACTGGCAAATACCTTCGGAATGGTGATAAACATCAGAGCAGGACCAGCCTGCAGGTTCTCTGCATCTCCGCCGGAAAAGGCGAACACTGCCGGAATGATCATTAGGCCTGCCATAATCGCAATGGCTGTATCAAAGATTTCTACATTCGTAGTTGCTCCTTCGATGGATACATCCCTTTTCATATAAGAACCAAAGGTAATGAGAATCCCCATGGCAATGGACAGCGAATAAAACATCTGTCCCATGGCAGCGACCACTGTCATCCAGGAAAAATTCGCCGGATTCGGCACCAGGAAATATTTCACTCCTTCCAAAGCCCCTTCTCTGGTAATAGAATATCCGGCAATGATAAAGGAAAGCACCACCAGAATCGGCATCATAATTTTGGCAACTCTCTCAATACCGTTTCTCACACCGGCAAAAATAATAAATAAGGTAATCAAGGCAAAAAACAGGAAACAGATTTCTGCAGAAAATCCTCCGGAGATAAATTCATTAAAATAACCATCCGCCGCAATCTCTGTTCCATTTCCCTTTAAATATTCCACCAGATATTTGACGACCCAACCACCGATGGTAGAATAATATGGCACAATCAGCATCGGAATAATCGCATTGATCCATCCCCCAAAAGCCAACGCCTTTGACGCACCAAAGGACCGGAACGCTCCCACCGGACTTTTTTTCGTCATACGACCGATGGCCGTCTCCGCCATAATCATCGTATATCCAAAGGTAAGGGCCAGAAGAATATAAACCAGAAGAAAGATTCCACCTCCATACTTCGCAGCCAGATACGGAAACCTCCAAATATTCCCCAATCCTACAGAAGCCCCCGCTGCGGCCAGCACAAAACCAATCTTCCCAGAAAAACTGCTTCTGTTATCATTTTGTGTATTCATACTCTCTCTCCAATCTATTATTATATGATAATGTTTTGATTATAACATAGTATCCCATATAATAAAACAATTCGCTTAATATAAGCAACAATTCCCATATTTTTCTTAATATTATTAATTCAAAATAATATTTCTAATAAATATGACACTCCACAGTGAAACCTGGCATCGGGCGTGGCGATATGGCAGAAAGATTCCTGTATTACATTGGAATCGCATTCAAAAAAATTATAAAATAAGCGTGAATGCCTATGGCCTGAATAAGCAGATGCTTTGTAGGTTTTGCGTAACGGAACTTTGAGAACGTATCCGCCACCGAGCTCGTTGTTTGAGTGCCAGCGAGTTTAGAGCGAATGGCGTTCCCATAAACGTTCGATAAGTGTAGTAGCAAAACACAAGTCATCTGCGATTCAGACCGATAGGTATCACGCTTATGAATAAATTATTGTAACGATTCCATTTAATGCGGGAGTCTTGTTGCCATAAGGGCGAGCTGCACGTCTTTTTACATTGCTCTCTGATAAATCTCTGAGATTTCTTCCTGAGTAAATACCACCGGATTATTGGCTACGGATGCGGCAGATACTTTCATACAGTTTTCTGCCATCCATGGGATGTCTTCCGGAGAAAGTCCCAGATCAGAAAGAGTTACATTCAGTTCAATTTTCTCTAATAAAGCTCTTACCTGGTCGGCACAGTCTGCAGCACCGGTACCACCTAATAGTTTGGAAATCTTTTCAAATTTCGCTTCATTTCCTTTATAGGAAGCTTCGATAATCGGAGGAGTGAGGGCAGCAAGGCCATTTCCGTGTACGATATCCTTAAGACCGGATGCCGGATGTTCCATACCGTGGGCAAGGGTAACACCTGCCTGATTGATTACTATACCGCCGATGGTGCTGGCAATGGTAAGTTCTTCCCATTTTGTAATATCGTCGGAACCATTGTATAAATCTACCAGGCTGTCTGCAATGAGCTCGATGGCATAAAGAGCCAGAGCGTCGGTAAATGGCTGAGCAATTTTTGAAGTATAAGCTTCCATGCTGTGGCACAATGCGTCAAAACCTACAGAAGCCAGCACTTTTTTCGGCATAGTCATCATACATTCCGGATCCACGATGGATGCTTTTGCGATGATGGCATTACATCTTAAAGATTTTTTATCACCATTTTCCGGATTGGTGAGAACGGCAAATCCGTTTCCTTCAGAACCGGTTCCGCAAGTAGTCGGAATGAGTACCAGCGGAAGGGCTTCATCACTGACTTTTCGATTGAAAATATAATCATTTACATCACCGTCATTGACTGCCAGAAATGCGATGGCTTTGGCACAGTCCATGATACTCCCGCCACCGATTGCAATGACCATATCACAGCCGTTTTCTTTGGCGAATTCTGCACCTTCATGTGCAGTAGTTGTCAGCGGGTTCTGAGCTACCTTATCAAATAAGGCACTGTCTATGCCGGCTGCTTTCAGACTGTCATTGACTTTATCATAAAGACCGGATTTTTTTGCACTGGAGCGTCCTGTCACAATCAGAGCTTTTTTTCCATATGGTTTTGCAATTTCTCCTGCCTCGGCTGCTTTTCCACAGCCGAAAATAATATTTACCGGTAAATAATAATTGAAATTCATTGTTGTCACCTCATATTTTTATTCGAATCGAACTTTTCGTTCCGATAAGATCTTGTTGATTGCCGCATCGATGGCCACATCGAGAGCAGCGGAAATTTCTTCATCACTGGACTGAAGGGCAAAGGCATCTTCGTCGGAAACGATTTCCACGAGAATACCGAATTTTTCTTTGTATTTACGTCTGCAGACGATACAGAATACCACGCCGAGTAAGCACCAGCCGCCTGCCATAATCCATTCCTGCCATACGAGTGCGGCACCGGAACCAGGAATCAGGTACATCACTACCATGAAACCGGACATGAGCACGGCCATAGTACCGATGAATTTATAATTTTTTACTTTATAAGGACGTTCCAGATCCGGCTCTTTTTTTCTGAGAATCATGAAGGAAATAGAAACCATACAGTAAGCGATACAGCATCCAAAGTTTCCGGCATCTACGATCCACACAAGCATCTTTCTTCCTGCAAATGGAGCGAGAACGGAAAGAGCACCGATTAAGTAAAGGGCATTGACCGGAGTTTTGTATTTTGGATGAAGTTTTGCGAATGTATATGGAATCATATAAGATTCTGCCATAGAATACATGGCACGGCTTCCACCCATGAGGAAGGAGTTCCAGCTGGTGACGATACCACACATACCGCCGACGATGATAACTTTTGCCATAATAGTGGAATTAAAGGCTTTTCCCATGGCATCGGCAGTTACAAGACCGGTACCGCTCTGTGAGAATAAAATCTCCTGTGGATTCAGGATATGGCCAACTGCCAGGATAATCAATGCGTAAAATACCACTGCCATGACGATGGAGAGTACCAGAATCCTACCGATTTTTTTCAGAGGAACATCGATTTCTTCTGCTGCCTGCGGGATAACGTCAAATCCGATAAAGTAAAATGGAGTCATAACAGCAACGGCCAAAACACCTTTTACCATGCTGCCGGTGGATTCTCCCACAAAGAACTGACCGGAAAGATTAGACATATCTCCATTAATGGCAGATGCTGCAATTAAAATGATACCCACACTACCAATGATAACAGTGAGAATAGTCTGCAGAATCGCTGCGGTTTTTACACCACGGATGTTGATGTAAGTCATAAAAAGAGAAACACCGATAGCTACTGCCAACCAGGACGCGTAAATGTCAAATCCCGCAACCGTATATAAATATCCTTTTAAGAAACCTGGGAAAATGTATGTAATAATCGTAGGTAATGCACAGGCTTCAAAACATACAACGCTGACATAACCTAAAATGATCATCCAGGTACAGATGAAAGATCCCATCGGACCCAGGGCTCTGTGACTGAAAACATGCTCTCCACCACACTGTGGCATGGCACCGGTAAGTTCTGCGTAGGTAAGACCCACAAAAAATACCATGATACCACCGATTACAAAACCAATGGCCGCACCTACAACGCCGCCCATTCCAATCCAGTCACCGGAGGAAACGACCCAGCCCCATCCGATCATGGCACCGAAAGCAATCACGAGGATATCCCATGCGCCTAACACTTTGTCAAATTCTGAAGATTTCTTTGTATCCATGATGATCACTCTCCTTCTTTAAATACTTTTTTTGCAATGTCTTCAATGAGTTTCGCTGTCTCTTCCGGTCCCAGCATACTGGAATCCACAAGAAAATGTCTGTTGTGACGGTCACCACGATAGGTTCCTGTCATCTGTTTATATCTGGCATGGAACATTTCATCATTTTTTTCAATGAGAAGAACCGCATCTTCTCTGGAAAGATTATGTTCCTTCATGACATTTTCAATTCGCACTTCTGTCGGTGCATAAATGAATACATTCAGGCAATTATCCTGCTCTCTTAAAATGTAATCGGAACATCTTCCAATGAAAACACAGGAACCCTTTGCCGCCAGTTTTTTGATAACCTCTGTCTGAATGTATACCATTCGTTTGGTCAAGTTTGTGTACTGAGTCGGTGCCCCGGCAGCCTGAGAAGATTTTGTTGCCTTACCGCGGATATCCACACCGGCCTCTGCCTTTTCTGCCAGATCTTTGGAAAATCCGGCCTCTTCCATAATGTCATCGACTAATTTTCTATCGTAATATGCAATTCCGAAATCTTTTGCAATCATTTTTCCAATTTCATTTCCATAGCATCCATATTCGCATCCTACGGAAATCACAAAATGTTTTCTCATATAACATCTCCTCCCTTTTTTATAAATAAGAAAGTGGGAGCCTGATTTTGGAAATATACATTCCGATCAGCTCCCTCGCTTCCATTTTATATATTTTTATGTATATCTATTCGATCTGATTGCCAGCTTTATTTTGCCAGTGCTTCCACAGATGCACGAATGATTTCCACTGCTTTATCACAATCTTCTTTAGTCACGATCAATGGTGGAATCATACGAATGATATGAGCACCGATGGCAGTAATCAATAATTTTCTGTTGATACATTCATGTTTTACTTCCACACCGGAAATGCTGTCATCAAATTCCACACCAACCAGTAAGCCCTCTCCTCTGACATCTTTTACATGTGGAAGGGTTCTCAACTGTTCCATGAAGTAAGCACCGACTTCTTTTGCATTTCCTGCCAGATCTCTGTCAAGAAGTTCATTGACTTCTGCGAGAGCTGCTGCGCAGGAAACCGGATGTCCACCGAAGGTAGTTCCATGGGAACCTGGAGTAAATGCTTTGGCAACTTCTTCTGTAGCACAAATAGCACCAATTGGCATTCCACCACCGAGGGCTTTTGCCATGGATACGATATCCGGTTTGATTCCGTAATTCATGTAAGACATTACTTCACCTGTTCTGCACCATCCGGTCTGTACCTCATCGATCAGAAGAAGCATACCTTTTTCATCACAGAATTCTCTTAAGCCCTGCATGAATTCCTGTGTTGCCGGATGTACACCACCTTCACCCTGAACAGGTTCTACCATGATAGCGATGGTATTTTCTGTGCAGGCATCTTTGAAAGCCTGAAGGTCATTGTATGGTGCATAGGAGAAACCGTAGGTCATTGGTCCGAAACCAATCTGGCATCCGTTACCCGGCTGACCGGTTGCGGACATGGCACCGAATGTTCTTCCGTGGAATCCCATTTTTGCTGTTACAATGTGATATTTATTTGGTCCGTATTTTTCAATACCATATTTACGAGCCATCTTGATCATAGCTTCATTGGCCTCTGTTCCTGAGTTCTGATAAAAGATTTTATCCATTCCAATGCTAGTACAGATTTTCTCTGCCAGTAATGCCTGTGGAATGGTATATGGATAGTTGAAGGTATGCATGATATCTGCAACCTGATCCTGAACAGCTTTAACTACTTTTTCATTACAGTTACCTGCGGAGTTAACGGCGATACCTGCGTAAAAATCAAGATAGGCTTCTCCGTTTTCATCGTAAATGTACTGATCTTTTGCGGTTTCTGCCAGGAAATCAAAACGCTCATAGGTTTCGATCATATATTTATTTACTTTGTCCTTAATATCCTGTGCTGTAAGTCCTGTGTCTTTTAATCTCATGATAATCCTCCTTATTCCATAAGAATGCTTCTTTCCGAAGCATTTTATTATAACGATTTCATCGGAACGAATTCCTCTGCAACGATAAAAAGGTGCCAGTCATCCTCTGTGGATTACTGACACCCTTGTCAACTTCGTGCATTATTTTGAACACGTTCAATATATCACCATTTTGAAATTATGTCAACGTATAATTTCATTTTTTATGTCAGTACAGACTATTTATGGGATTTTTCATAAATTAATGCTTTTTTATTAAATCAATTCTGCATTTTTTGCATTTTTCTTTATTTTTTTAGCTGTGTATCCATTTTTTTGCCATTGTATTTCATTCGATATATTGTACTTTTTGTATTAACATCCCGAACAATTCCGGACTGCATTCTCAAAAATGGTAAGTCCTGCTTCCAGCTGTTCATCGGTCATTACCAGAGGAGCAAGGAAACGAATGACGTTGTTATAGGTTCCGGCACCTTCCACCAGAAGTCCATTCTGTGCACACTCATTAATGATGGCGGAAGCCAGCGCCGCATCCGGCTCTTTGGATTCTTTATCTTTTACAAATTCAATACCAATCATGCCACCAAGTCCGCGGACATCTCCCACACATTCCAATTCTTCTTTCAACGCATTATAACGGCTCATGACTTTCTCTCCGATTTCCAGAGAACGACCTGCCAGATTATCCCGCTCCATCACTTCGATAACCTTCAATGCAGCTGCACAGGCCAATGCATTTCCTCCATAGGTTCCACCGATCGTTCCCGGTGCCGGTGCATCCATGATCTCATCTCTCGCAATAATGGCAGATAACGGTACACCGCCGGCAATGGATTTGGCTGTGGCAATGATATCCGGCTCGATTCCGGCTTCTTTCCAGTATTCGGAAGCAAACATTCTTCCGGTTCTGCAAAATCCGGTCTGCACCTCATCGGCAACTAACAGGATGCCGTGTTCATCACACAATTCTCTCACTGCTTTAATCCACTCAATCGGAGCCGGAATGAATCCGCCTTCTCCCTGTAATGGCTCTACCACTACCGCTGCAATGGTATCTGCCGGAGCACACTGTTCAAATACCGCTTTGATACTTTCCAGATAATATTCACAGGCTTTCTCTTGCGGCATACCTGCCGGATTTCTATAATAATACGGGAACTGCGCTCTGAAAATTCCATCCGGGAAAGGTCCCATTCCAACCGCATAAGCTTTCTTTGAAGTCATGGACATGGTGAGAAGAGTACGGCCGTGGAAAGCACCGGAAAATACGATGATGTTCGGTCTTTTCGTGTAGGCTCTCGCAATTTTTACAGCATTTTCATCTGCTTCTGCACCACTGTTAGTGAAATAAGCTTTCACATGGTCACCTTTTACCGGAGCGATTGCAGAAAGCTTTTCCGCCAGGGCAACATACCCTTCATGAGTCACCACATTAAACATTCCGTGAAAATATTTATCTGCCTGATTCTTCACTGCTTCCACCACTTCCGGATGACAATGACCGATATTCAAAACACCAACACCGCCAATCCAATCCAGAAAACGATTTCCATCCACATCCTCAATCATGGCACCCTCCGCATGATCCATCACCACCGGATAACCACAACGAATTCCACTTGGAATCGCAGCCGCTCTTCTATCAATCACAGCCTGGGCTTTCGGACCTGGTAAACACTCTGTCTTAATTTCAGGTAAACTATCTCTTAACATATATTTATCCTCCTAAAAAAATAGTGCCTGACAGCCATTCTTTAACTATCAGACACCCTTGTCTTTTCTTCTTCAATGGTACGTTAAAACCAACAAGATTACAAGATTCCCATAGCACAGTTTTTACCGGTTCCACTGTGCACGATGCACAAATCATGATATAATAACTATAAACGTTAACATCTGTTCAGCACATAAAGGAGACAATACCATGGCAATCACATTGGCAGAACTTTACGAAAAAACCGGAGAACAATACGAACTTAAGCTCATCGCCGGAAAAGGCGGCCTGCACAAGGAAATGAACTGGGTCTATGTAGCAGAAGATCAGACAAACGCCAGCTTCCTTCGCCCAGGAGAACTCATCATCTCCACCGGAGCCCTCTATAATCACAGCGAAAAATGGCTGTTAGAATTTCTCCGAATGTTAGTGGAACATCACACCTGCGGACTCATTTTCAATACAGGAAAACATTTATTCCAGGCGGATTTTACCGAAACTGTCATTAACTATTGCAACAGGCACGATTTTCCCCTCTTTCTCATGCCATGGCATATACACATTTACGATATCACCAGAGACTATTATGACCGTATTTTTGCCGAAAGCCGCATGGAAAAAGGCAATGAATTTTTTAAACTTCTTCTGGAAATCAAGAACCCTTCCGTCCTGAATCATTTTGTCAATCAAAAACTGGGACGGATTCTGGAATATGACAAAGAAAAAGGCAGTAACCTGGCGGAAACTCTATTTCTGTACCTCAAACACTGGGGAAGTATCCAGAAAATCGCTTCCGAAAGCTACTGCCATAGAAATACCGTCACTAATCGCATCCATGTGCTGAAAGAACAGCTGGGAATGAATCTGGACGATCCCGCTGAACGCTTTGAACTGATGGCTGCCTTTATGGTGAGAGAATTTAGTAAACTACAAAAAAGGACATGAAACTTAACCGGGTGGTACCCGTATTGAAATAGGCGTGATCCTGATCCGATTCAAAACGGAAAAACTGGTCCTTTTCCACCACATGAATCCCATCCTCCAACCGGATGGAAAGGGTACCTTCCAGCATGGCAATGTATTCCTTGGTTCTCTCTCCGTGGGCACCGCTTTCATAGATTCCACCGGGTTCAATATCGATTCGGTAGATTTCCACCATCCGGTTATCCGCAATTGGAAAACAGGTCCACACCTGATACATTCCTTCCACAGATTTCGTCGGCTCCATCTTCCTGATATCCACCAGATAAGAATCTTTCTGGGGCGGCTGGGTCAGATCCTGAAGTTCGATTCGAAGTCCGCTGATAATCTTGCCCAAAACACCGATGGACGGATTGGCATCTCCTTTTTCAATGGTCGAGAGCATACTTTTACTCACACCGGTCTGCTCCGCTACCACGTCAAGGCTCATTCCCTTTGCTTTCCGAATCCGTTTTAAATTAATTGCAATATTATGTGATAAATAATCCATATGTTCCCTCTTTATCTGCTTTGTATCCTTTTATTTCTATTCAATGCAATTTGAAATTCTGTCTTTTTCTTTTATAATAATCTTATTGTAAAAAATCCTGCATTAAAATGCAAGTCCGATTATAAAATATGCATCTTTACAATTTTTCCTCACCTCGGCTGCTGCTGAGTAATACAATGAATATTTCCTCCACCATAAACAATTTCTCTTGTTTTGACACCTACCACCTTATGTCCCGGAAAGATTTCCTGTAACTGTGAGAGTGCCAGCGCATCATGTTCATCCTCATATTGGGGAGCGATGATTCCTCCATTGGTGATGAGAAAATTCAGATAAGAAGCAATACACAATTCTCCATTTTTTCTTGGGATAGTTCCCTGCACCCGATCGATGGTTTCCGCACCATCTAAAAGAACCGGCTTTTTCGTGAGACAGACTTTATGTACTTTCAGTTTTCTTCCTCGGGCATCGGTAGCCTCAGATAAAAATTTATATGCTGCCTGTGCCTGCTCATAAAAAGGATGTTCCGTATCCTCTGTATAAATACAGGCTACCTCTCCCGGCCTCACAAAGCATGCAACATCATCAATATGTCCGTTGGTTTCCTCCAGATCAATTCCTTCTAATTCACAGATTTTTCCGGCAATCTGGTCATCGGCATCCCAGGGAAAATACAGGCCGTCCACCAGACCACCCCAAGCATTAAATTTCCAGTCACAAGCCCTTTTTTCTCCCTGATCATTCACGAGAAACGTCGGTCCCACATCCCGACACCAGGCATCATTGCTGCTCATTTCAATGACCTTTATATTTTCCGGCAAATGTGCTCTGCAATTCTGATATTGCTCGTAGGAGGTAAGCATAGTAACCGACGTAAATTCACTGATGGCTTTTGCCACGTTTGCAAAAAGGCCTCCTGCGCCGGTTTTGCTCCTTGCCTCCAATTGTCACAGCTCTCTGGCCAAATCATCCAGACCTTTTCCTGTGGCGCAGATTCTGCCGGCATATAAAATCCATCCTCTTTCGGTGTCCTTTCTTCTATTCTTTTAGCCATGATTATTTCCTCCCATGAGTCAGCAGGATATTATACATTTCGGGTCTGCGATCACGAAAAACTCCCCACTCTCTTCTCTCTTTTACCAATTCATCCAGATCGAATTCTGCTGTAATAATTGCTTCATTTCTATCATCAGCCTGAACAATCACATCCACACCTTCTTTTTTACAGATTTCCGCTCCTTTTTCTACAGAAGAAAGTTTTGGATTGGGCTCAATTCCAGACAACTCAAAAATATCAAAATCTTTCAATAAACTCATTAATGTATCATATAGTCCGGTGCGTTTTATGCTTCCTCCACCGTATACAAGAAGAATTTTCTTACCATATTTTGCAAGTTCTTCAGGCAAACATTCTATCTGCCCCTTTCCAAAACGAATATCCGTCGGCACACAAAAGTTAAAGTTATTCATGATTTTCTCCTTTTTCTATCACAAATCACAGATTAAAATCTCACTACTGAGATGAAATGTTATATTTTCGCTTTAAACCGGTCGTAGCGAAGGGCAGTGAGATCAACGTCCGTCTTTCCGGTGATGATCAGCTTCGCCAGCTGTTCGCCAGCTGCCGGAGCAATACCAAATCCATGACCATTAAAGGCACATGCCACATATAATCCCGGTATCTCATCCACTTTTCCAAGGGCTGGAACCCCATCTGCGGAAGCATCCATCCATCCTGCCCAGGTTCTCACAATCTTTGCGTTGGCAAGATTCGGGAAGTATTTCATGATTCCTCGACAGATGCAAGAAGCAGTCTTACTGTTTGTGATAGGAGTGCCATTATCTTTGTTGTATCGTTCCATACCGGAAGAGCCTCCAAAGATAAAGGAACCATGTTTGGTCTGATGACCATAAAAATCTGCCTCAGCAGTTCCAAGCATCTGGTTAAACATAGGAGGTTCTGCTTCTGTCACCTTTTCACCGGTAATAAAACGAACGCCCAGTCGCCTTGCCATCTTATAATAGCCAAGAGTCGTGGTTAGAGGATTGGCATGTCCGTCGGTCGGACACCAGCTGGCCACGGTCACCTCTTCGGAAAGATAAGGATTGATACGCCGCACCTCATCGCCATCAATCATTCGCACATCCAATCCCACGCTTCTCGCATTGTCTGCCAGTCTCGTAAGAATCTTTGCATGTTCTTCTGTCTTTCCCAGACGAAGATTTCCATCCTGATGATATTCACAATCCACTTCCAGTTCCTCCGAGAGTGTCGGCCACAGATTTTGGATACCGTACATCACCAGAGGAAGTTCCCTCACATCTCGACCGGATTGACGAACACCACCGCCATTACGACTGGAACCACCGTTTCCGATATGGTCACTTCCTTCCAAAACGATGACCTGAGTCCCCATTTTTGCCAGATAATAGGCCGTCGCACAGCCGATAATTCCACCACCGATAATAACTACTTCCGCATTATTTTTCATCGCCCATGCCCTCCTTTTCCTCATTGGCAAATACGCACATCTCTATCGGACGCATCGGCACTCTGCTGGTTGCCGGCTCCAGCTCCGCCGGGGAGATTCCCAGTTCTCTGGCAACAATGCCCTTCACCAGTTTCCCACAGGTCTGTCCCTGACAAAGTCCCATTCCGGTTCTCAAATATCTGCGAATCTCCGTCATCGTCCACATTCCATCATGGACATCTCTTCTTATTTCTCCCTTTGTGATCTCTTCACAACGACAAATCAACACATCATCATCCGGTCCCGGCACAAAAGGTCCGATATCCCGTGATCTATCATTTTAACTCTGAATCCAATTCATCTTTATCGATATATCCCAGATATTCGGCAGCGGCGATTCCTGCCATTCTGCCTTCAATCATAGCAGAGGAGGCCGCTTCGATGGCTGCGGATAATACGGAAGGACCGGCACCTACTACAATCAAATCATATCGTTTCATTTCTCTCACCTGCTATTCCTATTTCTGCTCTTCAAAAGGTTCTGCA
>JAQYIU010000075.1 GCA_028721415.1 Lachnospiraceae bacterium
CAAGCATAGACTATACAAAATTCGTTGGAGTTGTTTTATGAAACAATATATGGAAAAGAGAATCATATCGATCGCGCACTATACCATTGACCACAATTCTACAGTGCGCTCCACCGCCAAAAAGTTTGGCATATCCAAATCGACGGTACATAAGGATTTAACCGAACGACTTCCCCAGATTGATCATCATCTTGCCGGGGAAGTCCGTGAAGTTCTTGAAATCAATAAGCAGGAACGACATATCCGTGGCGGTCAGGCCACAAAGGAGAAATATCTACAGCAACATCGTTCCCACTTCAATAAGAAGTACAGAGGCACAGGCTCCGGCAGCCACAACGATCAGGCTTTTTTTCCGGTAAGCCAGCAGGATTGCAACGATAAGTCCCGCTGTGGCTGAAAGTTTGCTTCCGGTGGCATAAAGGATTGCAGGAAAGGTCATAGATGCCAACACGGTGTAAGGGATATAATATAAAAATGAGTTTAGAAATTGATTTTTGATTTTGTGTTTTACCAGGACCAACGGGATGGTTCGAATCAGATAGGTTACCCCAGCCATCACGATCAGATATGGTAAAAATGTCATGAAATCCATCTATGCTTCCTCCTTTACCGGGAATAAAATGGCTGCAGCAGCCGATGCAATCACGGCACAAATAATGATTGCAAATCCGGATGAAATTCCGGAAAATGCCGGCACATAGCGCAGCAGCATACTGCAGATCACCGCCAAAATCACTGCCGCCAGTACATGATGATCTTCGACCGATTTTGGAATGACAACTGCAATAAACATTCCGTATAAAGCCACGCCAAGCGCATTAGTCAGAATTGTCGGAAGTACATTTCCAAGAAATGCTCCCAGAAATGTTCCGGAGGTCCATCCAATAATCGGAAGAATCATCAATCCTAGAAAATAATATCGTTTTATGGTCCCCTCTTCCTGTATGGCAGCCGCAAAAATCTCGTCCGTGATTCCAAATCCAAGGATCCATCTCCAGATTCCATGGAAATCTTCATCGACTTTCTGTGACATGGCAATGGACATGAGCATGTATCTGGCATTGATCACCAGCTGGGTAATTGCCATCTCTATGAGTGACCCCATCCCGGCAATGACCGTCAGTCCGGCAAATTGTCCGGCTGAAGTCAGATTCGTGAGGGAAATCAGGACTGCTTCTCCAACGGTACATCCACTGTCCACAGCCAGAATTCCAAAGGCAAAGGATACGGCAAAATACCCCAGACCGATAGGAATCCCATCCCGGAAACCACGTTTAAAATTCATCTAATCTCCTCCTCTTTTCCCTGACAAAAATTTGTACAAGGAAGAGCATCGCCGGATAACAGTCTGTTTTTCCTGCGATGCTCTCAATTTGTATGCACATCTTTGTGCTGTTATTTAATCAATAAAGATATACAGGTAACTATTATACCTCGTCAATCGCCTTTCCGATATCATGACGCATATATTTGTTTTCAAAAGTTACCCATTCTGTCGCTTCATAGGCATTTTTGCGAGCTTCTTTTAAATCTTTTCCCTTGGCTGTGATTCCAAGCACACGTCCACCGTTGGTCACGATGCCTTTCTCTGAAAGTTTGGAACCGGCATGGAAGCAATAATATCCGTCTTTATCTTTAAAGTTATCAAGACCACCAATTACAAATCCCTTCTCATAGGATACCGGATATCCGTCAGAAGCAAGCACTACACATACTGCTGCATTGTCTTCAAACTGAAGATCGATTTCATCCAGACGACCGTCAATACAAGCTTCCATCACTTCAACAATATCATTTTTCATACGTGGAAGGACAACCTGTGCTTCCGGATCACCGAACCGGGCATTGTATTCCAGTACCTTTGGTCCATCTTCCGTCAACATGAGACCGGTAAAAAGAATTCCGGTAAATGGTCTGCCCTCCGCAGCCATCGCATCAATTGTTGGCTGGTAAATATATTTCTCACAGAATTCTTCCACCTCTTTTGTGTAGAACGGACTTGGAGAAAATGTTCCCATACCACCGGTATTCAGACCCTGGTCTCCGTCTTTTGCTCTTTTGTGGTCCTGAGCGCTGGTCATGCATTTTACTGTCTTTCCATCACAGAATGCCAGTACAGACACTTCACGTCCGGTCATAAATTCTTCAATGACCATAGTATTTCCGGCATCACCGAACTTTTTATCTTCCATGATGGTTTTCACGCCATCTTTTGCTTCTTCTAACGTGTTGCAGATCAACACTCCTTTTCCAAGAGCCAGACCATCTGCTTTCAAAACGATCGGCATCTTTGCTGTTTCCAGATATTTAAGAGCTTCTTCCTTTGAATCAAAATTCTCATATGCGGCTGTTGGAATCTTATATTTTTTCATGAGATCCTTGGAGAATGCTTTGGAACCTTCAATAATCGCAGCATTTTTTCTCGGTCCAAATACCCGAAGTCCTTCTGCTTCAAAGGCATCTACGATACCGCCAACCAGCGGATCATCCATACCAATGATGGTAAGGTCAATGGCTTTTTCTTTGGCAAATGCAGTCAGCTTATCAAACTCCATTGCTGTGATATCCACACATTCTGCATATTCTGCGATACCGGCATTTCCCGGTGCACAGTAAATCTTATCTACTTTATCACTTTTTGCCACTGCCCAGGCAATTGCGTGCTCTCTTCCGCCGCTTCCTACGATTAATACTTTCATTGTGAAACCTCCCATTTATTCATCGATGGTGACTGTTCTGCCATCTACATGTACTTTTCCGTTGGCAATCAGATCAATGGCTTTTGGCAGGATAATCCATTCTGCCTGTTCCATGATTCGTTTCTGTAAAATTTCCGGAGTATCTCCCTGTCTGACCATAACCGGTTGCTGTAAAATGATTGGCCCGGTATCGGTTCCTTCGTCTACAAAATGTACGGTTGCTCCGGAAACTTTTACACCGCGGGCAAGAGCTTTTTCATGAACATGAAGTCCATAGCATCCCGTTCCGCAAAAAGATGGGATAAGAGAAGGATGAATATTGATGATACGGTTCTCATATTCTTTAATCACACATGGCGGTACAACCACCAGATATCCGGCAAGAACCACCAGATCAATCTCCCGCTCCTTCAATGTTTCCAATAATTTCTGATTAAATTCTTCTCTTGTATTAAAATCCTTCGGGGAGAGAAGCAGGCTTTCTGCACCGTATGCTTTTGCACGTTCCAGGGCATAAGCTCCCTTATTATTGCTGATTACAGTCACAATCTCCGCATTGGTTATGGCTCCAACCTTGATGGAATCCATAATAGCCTGAAGATTCGTTCCGCCTCCGGATACCAATACCGCCAGTCTTAGCATAAGGTTACTCCTTTTTCTCCGCTCTCAATGCGACCTACCACATAAGGAACATCTCCGACAGCTTTGATGGCTTCCATTGTTTTTTCCACATCAGCAGGATCTACAGCTACGATCATACCAAGTCCCATATTAAAGGTATTGTACATCATCTGCTCTTCGATATTTCCTTTTTCTGCCATTAATTTAAAAATCGGAGGTACCGGATAACTGTCCTTTTCTACAACAGCATGAGTTCCTTCTACGAGCATACGTGGAATATTCTCGTAGAATCCGCCACCGGTGATATGGCTGCAGGCTTTCACAGTAACGCCAGCATTTTTGATGCTCTTTAATGCTTTAACATAGATTCTTGTAGGGGCAAGAAGTGCCTCTCCCAACGTTTTACCCAGTTCATCATAATAGGTATCTAATGACTCTTTTGTCATTTCAAATACTTTACGTACTAAAGAAAATCCATTGCTATGTACTCCGGTGGAAGCCATACCGATCAGGACATCACCATCTGCAAGATTCTCTCCTGTAATCATATCTTTACGATCACAAACACCTACGGCAAATCCGGCAAGATCATAATCTTCTTCCGGCATAAGTCCCGGGTGCTCTGCAGTTTCTCCACCAATTAATGCTGCATCAGACTGTAAACATCCTTCCGCAACTCCTTTTACAATCTCTGCAATCTTTTCCGGATAGTTTTTGCCACATGCAATGTAATCAAGGAAGAATAAAGGCTCTCCACCTGCACAGGCAATATCATTCACACACATGGCAACAGCGTCAATACCAATGGTATCATGTTTATCCATGATCATGGCAAGTTTTACCTTTGTACCACATCCATCTGTTCCGGAAAGTAATACAGGGTCTTCCATCTCTTTAATTTTTCCAAGGGAGAATGCACCGGAAAATCCTCCAAGACCTCCAAGTACTTCTTCTCTCATTGTTTTTTTCACATGTTCTTTCATCAATTCCACTGATTTATAACCGGCTTCAATATCTACTCCAGATGTTTTATAATCCATACTCTCTATATGCCTCCTAAATCTTTAAAAATGTATATTATTTTGATGCAAGATATTTTTCGTATCCGATCTCATCAAGTTTCGCTGCTTTTGCCTGAACCTGCTCTTTCATCTCTTCTGTATATGCATTTAATTTAGCAAGAATGCTTTCATCAGAAACAGCAAGAATCTTTGCGGCAAGAATTGCGGCATTTTTCGCACCGTCTATGGCAACAGTTGCTACCGGTACTCCAGGAGGCATCTGCATAATGGAAAATACGGCATCCATTCCATCCAGTTTGCTGCCGGAGAGCGGAACACCAATAACAGGAAGCTGAAATAATGCAGCACACATTCCAGGAAGTGCGGCAGCCATTCCTGCACCGGCAATGATCACTTTCACGCCTCTGTCCGGAGCTTTCCTCGCCCAATCAATGAGATCGTCCGGCTCACGATGAGCAGAAATAATCGTCATCTCATAATCGATTCCAAATTCTTCAAGCTGTGCAGCGGCTTTACTCATCACTTTAAGATCAGAGTCACTGCCCATAATAATACCTACTTTAGACATGGTTTTTCTCCTTTAAAGTTATTTATCATTCATTTCATTATTTTACAAATGCGTTTTTCAGATCCTCTTTCATATCCAAAACGGCCTGACGGCTGGCATCTCCAAAATTCTGTGGTCCGTAAATCTCTGATTTTTTATAGGCACAGATGATTCCACGACTGGAATTAACGATAGCGCCAAGTCCATCTTCGTTAAAGAATGGGGCAAGATCTTTGCCTGTTCCTCCCTGAGCACCGTAGCCAGGAACAAGAATATAATTCTTCGGCATTAATTTACGTAATACAGCACCCATTTCCGGATAGGTTGCACCTACAACCGCACCAATATAACTATAATCTTCTCCCATATGTTCTTCTCCCCACTCGGCAACCTTGCGGGCAACAATCTCATATAATGGGGTTCCATCAACCAGCTGATCCTGGAATTCACCGCTGGAAGGATTGGATGTTTTCACAAGAATAAACATTCCTTTATTTTCTTCTTTACACACTTTAATAAATGGTTTCACACCGTCAGAACCAAGATATGGATTCACGGTCACAAAATCTTCCGTAAATGGAGAGAATTTATGATTGCCAACGGAAATCTGACCCACATGTCCAACTGCATATGCTTCGGATGTGGAACCGATATCTCCTCTCTTAATATCGCCGATGATGACCAGTCCTTTACTTTTTGCGTAATCACAGGTACGTTTGAACGCTTTCATTCCCTCAATACCAAACTGTTCATACATTGCAACCTGTGGTTTTACAGCCGGAATCAGGTCATATGTTGCATCAATGATACCTTTGTTAAATTGCCAGATTGCCTCGGCAGCACCTTCCAGATTCTCTCCGTAGGCATCAAAGGCATCCTTTAAAATGTGTTCCGGTACATAGCTGAGCATCGGATCCAGTCCTACAACGATCGGAGCATCTTTTTCTTTAATATTTTTAATTAATTCCTGAATCATGGTATTCCTCCATTTATTTTTAAATCATACATACATAAGACTTTGCAAAGTCCATGTTTTACCCTGAATATTTACCATTCTAGCATAATTTTTTTCATATGTACATTTACCAATATGACAAAAACAGACCTTTCATTTTTATCCCCGGTAGACAATATGACCATTGCAGATTGTATAGCGTACTTTACCGAAAAGCTGTGCTCCTAAAAATGGGGAGTTACTTGCTTTTGAAGCAAATTTCTCAATCTGATTAATCTGATTTGGATCAAAGATTACCAGATCAGCAGCCTTGCCTTCTGCAATGTCTCCGCAGTCAAATTGATATAATTTTGCCGGATTAATCGTCATTTTCGTTAAAAGTTCCATCATGGTAAGATAGCCTTGTTTTACCAGACTGGTGATTCCAAGTGGCAATGCTGTTTCAAGGCCGATAATTCCGCTTGGTGCCTTGGTAAATTCTCGACTCTTTTCTTCCTCTGAATGTGGGGCATGATCTGTCGCAATCATATCAATGGTTCCATCGGCAAGACCTTCTATGATCTTACTTCTGTCCCACAAAGTACGAACCGGTGGATTCATCTTACACATGGTACCGTAATTTAATACATCTTCTTCAGTGAGGGTAAAATGATGCGGAGTCACTTCCGCATACACTTTGGCTCCTTTTTGTTTAGCATAACGAACCAGGTCCACAGAACGGCCGGAAGAAATGTGCTGAATATCCACTTTGGCTCCAGTTTCCAGTGCCAGCATCACATCTCTAGCAACCATTACATCTTCGGAAATTGCCGGTGCACCTCCCAGACCCATCTGCTCACTGATCACTCCTTTATTGATTCCATTCACTTCATTAAGAGAAGGATCTTCTTCATGGAGACTGATCGGCATATCGACTTTCGCTGCCATCTCCATCGCTTTTTTAATAAAACCGGCATCGGTGAGAGGAATTCCGTCATCGGTAAATCCACAAGCTCCATGCCGAACCATCTCTTCAAAATCTACCAGTTCTTTTCCCTGGAATCCTTTGGATACTGCCGCCACCTGCTTAACATGAATCGGAAGTGGTTTTGTTCTTTCCAGAATATCATCTAAAACTTCCGGACTATCCACAATTGGTTTTGTGTTTGCCATACACACAACAGTGGTAAATCCACCTGCTGCTGCCGCCGCACTGCCGGTTTCCAGATCTTCTTTATAGGTAAATCCCGGGTCTCTGAAATGCACATGAACATCCACAAAACCAGGTGCCACAATACAGCCGGCAGCATCTATGACCTCATCCGCTCCTGCCATATCTCCCTGTTCTCCATATGCAATTATTTTTCCATCCTGAATCCAGATATCAGTCACCTCATCAAAACCGGTGGCAGGATTCATCACTCTTCCATTTTTAATCTGAAGCATTTTCATTCCTCTTTTCCTGTATTCTGAAATGGTTCATTTAACTGCAAAGTACCATCCAGTACAAAACGTCCGTCCAAAATGATTGGAATCTCTACTCTATCTTTATTGACGGCAACAATACGATCCAGCGCCTCATAAGGAATGGTAATATCCGTATGACAATTGAAGTAAGCCTTTTTCGGATCTTCTTTTCTCAACACTGACCGTTCATTATCTTTGGCCATCATCTCTTTGCCATCCGGATTATAGACTTTCACATCCTCAGAATAGGAATAACAGGTATCTCCCAGGGCAATGTGAGGTCCCATTTTCTCTGCAATTAAGATTGGCAGTTTCTGCATGATTCCGTATTTTGTCGCCATCACATAAGCAGTAGTATTGGTTCCAATGGCAAATTCTCCCATTGGCAGAGTGTCTCTACTAAAAAGAAGGTTCTCACGGATAAAATTCTTTCCTTTTTCCTCTTCCGTAAAATTACCACAGGAATATTCTGTCACCATTCCATCTTCGAAACGAATGCGAAGATCTGTGTAGCGAAGACCGTTTAAAAACACTTCACTGACATGCAAAAGACCTGTAGTTCCCGTTAATTTGGGAGTAGTAAAAACCTCTCCTACCGGAATATTGACATCTGCCAGACAGTTTTCAAATTTGGTCTGTTTCTCCAGATCTTCCAGATCTGCCAGAGCAATGGTAAGATTCGTCATATTATTGCCTCTTCCCATAATCTTGACATATTCGGAACGATCCAAAACATCTATCATATTCTGTTGAATTTTCTTATATTTTTCCTTATCCAGATTATTTACTTTACGTACTTCTTCGAAAATCTCCGGGAATTCAGGACCGATTGACGGATTTGGGTACGCAATAATCGTGAAACTCCGCTCTTCCTGATTGATAAATTCATTGGTAAGTTCATTGGAAAGAGCAGAATATTCCACCAGAAGATTTTGCTGTCTCTCACTGAGACGATATGCCGCATCTTTCTGTTCTGGTTCAAATGGCGTATCTCCAAAAACTTCAAAACAAGCCGGACCGGCAAATCCCGCTGCTTCCGTCTCAAACTCTTCAAATGCTTTTCTCATACAGCTGATTTTTCGATCCAGCATCCGTTTATCAAAATAAATCGCGTCATCAAACCGATGATCATAATCATATTGTTCGTTAGGATTGGTCGAAACGTATCCAATCTTCAGATTCTGGCGCTTATTCAGCGTATTCTGTGCTGCCCGGTAAAGAATCGGTCTTAATCCCATCTCCTGAAATTGCAGGATTGCCGCACGAATGACTCTCTCAAATCCAAGATTATAGCGTACATTGACGGTTTGTTTTCTGCCAAGATCTACATTTTTAAGGGCAAATCCTTCCCGAAAACCATCGGTAAAGGTAAAAGCAATCTGATCAATCTCATCCTGAGGAAGGCTGTTCAGATATTCTGCAATCTTCAGTTCATTTTCAGAAACATATTCCCCGTATGCATAAAGATATCTCAAATCAGAGAGATTAGCATTCATCACAATGTCAGTGGCTAAATCAAGAGTCGGATCTACCAGTTCCCGCACTCTCCATCCAACCCACTCGTCAGCATAATCATAGAGGAACCAGTATATCGTCTCCCTTAAATGATGATAACTTACTTCCTCATTCTCAAATGTACAATAAATTTCAAGGAAGAGTTCATTTAATATGGTCATCTTATTAAGATTCTGTTCAAAAATGAAAATACGCTCTGAACGAAGCTCTGTGTATAAAAAGCTTAGAATCCGACCAAACTCCTCTCCCAGTTTTTCCACTGCATATGCCGGATTCGCATAGGAATGACCATAATTCTCCGGCATAATATCCTGATAAAATATTTTATTTTCTTCCTGTAGTTTTTGGAGAGAGGCCTTCTTCATCTTCCCTTTTTCCACTGCAGCATATAAATCTGCACAAAGAGAGAGAAAAACTGCTGTACGATGGAAATATTCCTGAATTGCTTCCGGCATTCCGCTTACCTCACCACAAGCAATCTCTCTGATTCGTGCTGTTGCCAACTCAAATCGTTCCTTCACTTCCTGATTACTTTCTTTTAATAATTCTCTATAATCCATATCTTTCATCTGCCTCCTGATTAAACTTGTTTATCCCCAAATATAGAGGAGGGGACATCCTTTCTGAGTTATAACATCACAAAAGTAATTCCCATAAATATGACAATCACGTTCAGACAGATTCCGGAAATCTTAAAACGCTGGTTTGTTTTTACATCATCATAACTTAAAACACCCCATAACACTCCAAAAAACGCCATCAACACAAGCAGACATCCGACATATCCGCCAAACAAATTTAATTTACCCCTGCTGAAAATGGAAATCAAAATCAGCAGCAAAAATCCCACAATTTCTATAATTCCCATCACCAGTGTAATAATTGCATTTTTTGAAACCTTTTTTTCCGAAAAAGATAATATATTCCTTGTTGTCATTTTTATCCTTCCTTCTGACCTGCTTTCTCCAGCTTTCTGTGAACCATATAATGAAAGATTGTCAATCCTATTTTGTAACAAATCCAACCGACAATGCCTCCAATGGTATTTAAAAGCAAATCATCCACATCAAAAACACCCACTCTCGTCACCAGCTGCAGACTTTCTATACAAAGACTGAACAAAAACGAGTAAAGAATAATCCATAGGCATCCCTTTTTATTTGTTTTCCATATAGGGACCAGAAAACCGACAGGCGCAAATACTAACAGATTACCGATCAGATTCAAAACAAAAGCACCTGTACTGACATATTCCCTGTACTGGATAAATCGGCGTATTTCTTCAAAAAGTACCAGATTATACCGATACGTACTATAACCGTCCACACGCCCAAGACGATCGCTGAATAATACAAAATATACGACAATAGTGACGTATATTATCAATAAAAAAAAGCTCAGCAAGCCAATTTTTTTTCTGGTCTTCTTTTTCAATATTCTGATGTTCCTTCCAACATTTCAAATGCAGGAACTGGCATATACCAATCCCTGCTCACATAATATCAGATCATAATATTCTTTTTTTCATGCATTGCACGAGCTCCGTTCACAATGGAGAGAACCCCCAGGCTGATTCCTGTAACGATACATAAGATGCCAACCACAATCCCGGAAACTCCAATCTGGCTTAATGTTTTAAAAATTTTTTCATTCATGAAAAAAGATCCCCCTTTATGTCGATTATTTTACTCCATATTTTTCATAATAAGCGTCAATGGCAGCTTTGATCTCGTCATCAATAATAATCTGTCCTTTGTAAGGTTTATTATACAGATGTTCTACCACTTCTTCCATGGTTACGATTGCAGTTGTCTCCATGCCATATTTCTCACTGATCTCTGTGAGAGCACTCTTGTCTCCCTGGCCGCGCTCCATACGGTCAACAGAGACAACAAGACCAAGTACTTCCACATCGCCCTGAGCTTTCACGATCGGCAGGGTCTCCTGAATGGAAGTTCCGGCTGTAGTCACGTCTTCAATAATAACGATCTTATCGCCATCCTGAATCGGGCTTCCCAGAAGAATGCCCTTATCTCCGTGATCTTTTACTTCTTTTCGGTTGCTGCAGTAACGGATGTCTTTTCCAAATTTATCGCTGATTGCAATTGTTGCTGCCACACTGAGAGGAATCCCTTTATAAGCTGGTCCAAACAGCACATCAAAATCAAAACCAAACTTGTCACTAATAGCCTGTGCATAATATTCACCCAGACGCTTCAACTGAGATCCGGTACGATAAAAACCTGTATTCACAAAGAACGGTGTTTTTCTTCCACTTTTCGTAACAAAGTCTCCAAATTTCAGTACATTACAGTCAATCATAAATTCAATAAACTCTTTTTTGTATTGTTCCATCGTTCTTAAATCTCCTTATATCTCATATTCATGATTCATCAGCTGCCATTTTTTGAGAAAATCCTCTCCGGTAGTCCTGATGTTATCTTAGTGTATCATATCTTTTTTTTATTTTCAATCTTCATAAGATTACTTACATACACCCAATAATCTCATTGATATCATTAATGTGGTAGCGTTCCATGTAGTCTTTGATTCCCTGCAGCACCTCCATTGTTGCTCCTGGGTTATGGAAATTAGCCGTTCCAACGGATACCATACTTGCACCTGCCATCATAAGTTCAATGGCATCCTCTCCGGTCATCACACCGCCCATACCGATGATTGGCAATTTGCAGGCTTTGTGAACCTGATAGATCATTCGTACTGCCACAGGCTTAATGGCAGGACCGGACAGTCCTCCCGTCTGATTAGCAAGAACAAACTTTCTTCTGTGAATATCAATTTTCATTCCGGTGATCGTATTAATTAAAGATAAGGCATCACTTCCACCTGCTTCTGCAGCTCTTGCCATCTCCGTAATATCTGTTACATTCGGACTCAGTTTCATGACAATCGGCTGCGCAGCCTTTGCCTTCACCGCTTTTGTAATCTCATAAAGAGCATCCGGATTTTGTCCAAAAGCGATACCACCTGCCTTGACATTCGGACATGATACATTGATTTCCAGCAGATCCACCGGTTCATCCTGCAGACGCTCCACCACATCCACATAATCTTCCATGGAACGTCCACAGACATTGACGATAATAGATGCACCTTTTTCCTTCAAATGTGGAATGTCTCTCTTACAAAAAAGGTCTATCCCCGGATTCTGCAATCCCACTGCATTGAGCATTCCACCATAAGTTTCCGCAATTCGAGGGGTCGGATTGCCTTCCCACGGAACATTTGCCACTCCTTTCGTGGTCACCGCACCAAGGGCAGCAAGATCAACAAATTCTTCAAATTCCGCACCGGAACCAAAAGTTCCGGAAGCCGTTGTTATGGGATTTTTAAAGGTTACTCCAGCTACTTTCACTTCTAAATTCATGGAAACACGACCTCCTTTGCATCAAATACCGGACCATCTTTACAGATACGCTTATTATTTACATTGGTATGATGATCTTTTTCTTTTGATTTGCAGATACATCCCAGACAGGCTCCGATTCCACAGGCCATTCTCTCCTCCAGAGAAATCTGGGCTTCCATCTGATGTTCCTCTGCATATTCTGCCAGTGCTTTTAACATTGGCATCGGACCGCAGGCATAAATGACTGCTCCATCCACATTGCAGGCTTTGATGGCATCAATCACCGTACCTTTTGTTCCCATACTTCCATCTTCTGTCGCTATTTTGACATCTGCAACATCCTCAAATTCTTCTTTTAAGAACAATTCATCTCTATATCCCAAAACAACGGTTTTCTCACAATCAAGCTGTTTTGCCAGCTCCAGCATTGGAGGGATTCCGATTCCTCCTCCAACGATAATAGCCTTTTCTTTTTTCATTGTAAATCCATTACCAAGTGGTCCCATCACTTCCAGAGTATCTCCGGCTTTCATCTCCGAAAACTGCTTTGTGCCTTCTCCGGCAATCCGATACACTACTCTCAGTGTTCCGGCTTCGGCATCAATTCCGCAAATACTGATTGGTCTTGGTAAGAGTTTTGTCTGGTCATTGCAGTACATAGCCAGAAACTGTCCCGGTTTTGCCTCTCTGGCTCCTTCCGGGAAAAGAAGAACCATATCATAAATTCCAGTTCCAATTTGTCTCTGACTGACCACAGTTGCAGTCTTTTTTATAATGCTCATATAATCTAAAAACCTCCTTTTTCTTTTCCGTTTTTTATAAAATAGATTCCTCTCTAATTTTTCCAGATGAATACCGGTAGAGGGGGATGATTCGGTTTATTATAGAAGGATTCCACCAATACCGTATACTGCTTTGGATTCAATTCTTTCAGCCAGGCAAGTACCGCTTCTTTTTCATCAAAACCGGTATCTCCTCCACTATAAATCATCAGCGAGATCACCCCACCTTTTTTTAAAATCTTAAGACTTTTTTCCAATGCAATCTGTGTCGTATCCGCCCGGGTTGCCAGTGTGTGATCTCCTCCCGGAAGATAACCGAGATTAAACATAATCAAATCAGCAGATTCTTCTTCACAATATCTGTCCATATGCTGATGACCATCCAATACGAGCTCTGCCTGATGGCGGTGTCCTGATTGTTCCAGGCGCTTTGCAGTCTGTAAAAGAGCCTGTTTCTGTACATCCATTGCAAGGACTCTTCCCTCTTCTGTCAGCAGAGAACAGAGAAATTCTGTATCTCTTCCGGTCCCTGCCGTAGCATCAATACAGAAAGTCGGTGTATCTACCATCTCCCGGATTCTCATCTGACACCAGCTGGTAATGGTATATCTCTTCATCTTTTCTCCCTCATCCGATACAATTATTTCAGAAAAAAGTAAGCTGCGACCAGTATACCAAGTATGATACGATATACCCCAAAAGCTTTAAAATCATTTTTCTTAATATATCCCATGAGGAACTTGATGGCAAGTATGGAAACCACAAAAGCGACGACCATTCCGAGAATCAGATACAACATCTCATTTCCGGCAAAACCAAATCCGTATTTTACCATCTTTAAAAGGCTGGCACCAAACATGACCGGAATTGATAAGAAAAAGGAATATTCCGCTGCCACAAAACGAGATGTTCCAAGAATCATCGCACCAAGAATCGTCGCACCGGAACGGGATGTTCCCGGAATTAATGCCAGTATCTGAAAGCATCCAATCAAAATTGCTGTCTTGTAGGTCAGTTCCGGCAATGTATTGATGGATGGACTTCTCTTTTTATTGTAATTCTCCACCACAATAAATAAAATACCATAAAGAATTAAGGTAAAGGATACTGTTTGTGGGTTATAAAACAACGCATCAAGAATATCATCAAATAAAAGTCCGATCACGGCTGCCGGCAGACATCCGACGATCACCTTTCCCCATAACTGAAATGTCTCTTTTTTCTGAGAAGCCGTTTTTTTGGGACTAAAAGGATTCAGTTTATGAAAATAAAGCACACATACGGCAAGAATCGCTCCCAGCTGGATTACAACAAGGAACATTTTCATAAATTCTGCAGAAACATTTAACTTAATAAATTCATCAACAAGAATCATATGGCCCGTCGAGCTGATAGGCAGCCACTCGGTGATTCCTTCCACAATTCCAAGTAAAATTACTTTTAACATTTCTAAGATCATCAATCTAACCTCCTGTCTTTATCCTGACATCTTTTTTCCTTTATTATAAAAACACAGCTTATTTTATCATACATATATCATTTATGGAATTATTTTTCTTTTTTATCGTCTGTAAGAATCTTTAACAGATTTTGTTCCAGCATAAAAGACAGAGAAAATGTTTTTACTCCAGGGTTTTTATCAAATTTGATTGATATTTTATCCTGAGAGACTGATCGAATCGTACCTGCACCATATTTTTTATGTAATACTCTCTTTCCTTCCCGGTAAATCTCCGGATCATAACGAATTTCTCCAATGTATCTGGATACTTTGGCTTCCTTCTGATATAATTCTCTGACAGAATATAAAAAAAGATAAGTTTTTGCCCTCGTTAAAGCCACGTACATCAGACGTCTCTCTTCTTCCAGATCCGCATCTTTTACCGCTTTTTTATGCGGAGTAATTCCCTCATTGATATCTATCACAAAAACTACTTCATATTCCAGGCCTTTGGAACTGTGCATGGTGGTAAGCGTTACGCCTTCTTTTTCAATTTTGCGTCCCACTTCCATCTGTTCCCTCAATTCCTGACCATAGGATTCTATATAATCAAACCATTCTTCTGTCGTATGGTATTCTTTCGCACTCTCCTGAATCTGATCCAGAACCTCCTCAAGATCGTCTAGATTCATCTTCCTGAACTGAGCGTATTCAGCAATGTAATCGTCATAACCGATTCCATGACGAATATACTGAATTGCTGCATAAGGTTCCATCTTTCTCAACATATATAAATCCATTTCCATTTTATCGACTTTTTCGTACAGCCATTTTTTCCCAAAGGTCTGCTGCTTGAGATCCTGAAAGTTGATTTCCGAAGAATCGGCGATCATTTTTCTGGAAATATAACGTTTTGGTCGATTCATCACCTGCAGAAAAAGGGAACGATCTCTGCTTCCCCCGGCAAGTTTCATATATGCAATCAGATTTTTTGCAATCCAATGTTCAAAAATGTTTGGCAGAGTGTCTCTCATCTGAAAAGGAATATTATACTCCATCAATCTGCCAACAAGCAATCTGGGCTGAGAGTTCGTCCTGAAAATAACAGCCATCTGCTCCAACGGAATCCCTTTTTTCTGATAAAATCGAATTCCATCGATAATATCCTTACATTCTTCACTCACATTATCAAATTGACGATAGACAACAGGCACTTTTTCTCCTCTCGCAGCCTGCATACTCTTCTCATATCGTTTTTTATTATGCTGAATCAATCTTTCTGCACTATCTACAATCTCTTTGCTGCAACGATAATTAATCCCGAGGACAATCTTTTTTGCCTGTGGATAATCTTTTTGAAACCCCAGCATAATCTCTGGTTTTGCGCCCCGAAAACGATAGATAGACTGATCGTCGTCCCCGACAATAAACAAATTGCCGGCATCTCCAGCCAGCATTTTCACGATTTCATATTGTATCCGATTAATATCCTGAAATTCATCTACAAGAATATATTGGAACTTCTTTTGCCACATAGCAAGAATATCCGGGCGTTCTTTTAATAATTCATAACAAAAAACCAGCATATCATCAAAATCCAGCTTCTGATTTCTGCGCAGTCTTTCCTCATATGCCTGATATATTTTTCCAAACAATTCATCAGCACAATTGCTGCTATGATACATGGAAAGGGTAATCATCTCTCCTTTTACAAAACCAATCTCATTGAGAATTCCCGTGATAAACTCTGTTTCATCCTCAATCTCCAACTCCATTTCTTCCACGATTTCTTTGATGAAACGTCTTCGCTCATCCTCCCGAATGATATTTTGTCCGGTATATCGATAAGCATATCTTAATATCATAAAAAATACAGAATGAAATGTTCCAAACCATACCGGAGCTTTTTCCAGCCCCTGAAATTGCTGAAACCGTCGTTTCATCTCCTGTGCTGCTGCTTTGGTAAAGGTAATGACAAGAATATGGTCAGGATGAATCCCGGCATATTCAATGAGCCATTTGACACGGTATGTAATTACGAGAGTTTTTCCTGAGCCTGGTCCTGCCAGAACCATTGCAGGTCCATCCTTATGTGTGATTGCTTTTTTCTGTTCTTCATTGAAATGTCCGCTCATCTTTTCGTCACCCTTTTTTATTTATCAAATTATAAAGCAGTTTTTCTGACAGCAACAGAAACGTTTTCCTGTCGCATAAGAAAAGGGTGTCTTACAACACCCTTTTCTCCTTCGTTTTATATACGGCGGCTGTCATTACAAAACAGATGACAAATCCACACAATAATCATTATTATTTGGCAACTGATTTCAGGTATTCCTGGATCTCAGCTTCTGTTGCCATTGACATTGCTTTTTCAGCAACTGCATTTGCTTCTTCCATTGTCCAACTGGAAATAACTTTTCTGGTTGCAAGAATAGAAGTAGCACTTACACTGAATTCATCCAGTCCAAAGGATAACAATAACGGAGTCAGTAACGGATCAGCAGCAGCTTCTCCACACATACCTACCATTGCTCCACCTTCTTTTCCGGCTTTAATCACTCTTTCAATGGAGCGAAGTACAGCTGGATTATAGGTTGAATACAGATAAGCCACATCAGGATTACCACGGTCAACGGCCATAGTATACTGCGTAAGATCGTTTGTACCAATACTGAAGAAATCTGCTTCTTTTGCAAATACATCTGCCATCAGGCTGGCTGCCGGTGTTTCCACCATAATACCAACTTTGATATCCTGATTGTAAGGAATGGATTTTTCATCCAGTTCAGCCATAATTTCTTTCAACATGGTCTTCACTGCACGGAACTCGTCCACACAGGTAACCATAGGTACCATAATCTTAATATCACCATACGCACTCGCACGAAGCAAAGCTCTTAACTGCGGACGGTATAAATCTTCTCTCCGCAGGCAGAGACGGATTGCACGGAATCCAAGGAAAGGATTCTCTTCTTTTCCAAGTCCAAGATATGGAATCTCTTTATCTCCACCAATATCTAATGTACGGATAATAACCGGTTTACCTTCCAGAGTCTCTGCAACTTTCTTATAAGCTTCAAACTGTTCATCCTCTGTAGGAACCTGAGGACGATCCATAAACAGAAATTCTGTACGGAATAAACCAACACCTTCTCCGTCACATTCTACAACTTTAAGTGCATCTTCCGGTTTTCCGATATTCGCACATAACTCAACGACATGACCGTCTGCTGTGCTGCTCTCTTTTCCGATGAATGCTGCTAAAGCTGCTTTTTCTGCCAGATATTTTTCTCTTTTTTCTGTATATTCTGCCAGAATATCTTCGTCCGGAGAAAGGAAAACATGGCCGGAAGTTCCATCCAGAACTACGGTCTGTCCATTTTCCACTTTGCCTACAATACCCTCGATACTAAGAACAGCAGGAATCTCCAGTGCTCTTGCAAGGATAGCAGAATGAGAGGTTTTACCTCCGATTTCAGTAAGGACACCTGCAACATTGGCGGGATTAATTCCAGCTGTCATGGAAGGAGTAAGATCCTCTGCAACCAGCACAGTTCCTTCCGGCACACTGGCAAGATCCACGTCTTCCACATCAAGAAGAATCTTTAATAATCTTGTCTTAATATCGCAGACATCTGTCGCTCTCTGCTGGAACATCTCATCATCAAGAGAGGAAAACATCTGTGCAAACAGATCACAGGTCTGCTCAACAGCAGCTTCTGCACACATCTTCTCATTCTCAATATTAGATTCAATCTGACTTGACATTTCCGGATCCATCAAGAGCAGAACATGCCCTTCTAAAATCTCTGCTTCTTTCTCCCCCACGCGGGTTTTCATGTCCTCTGCCATAGCCTGGGTCTTTGCAATGCATTTCTCCAATGCTTCATTAAAACGCGCTTTCTCAGCAGCCACATCACTGATCGCCGTATTGTTATACGCCAGAGAAGGCTCTTTTACTACAACAACGGTACCAATACCAATCCCCGCAGATGCACCAATACCAGTATACATATTTCCACCTCTATTTTTAAGTTGTTACTATTCTCCTAAACCAGATTCGATCATTTCGATTGCTGTCTTTAATGCTTCTTCTTCGTCTGGTCCATTACATTCAATCTCAACTTCAGCACCACATTTAATGCATGCGCCAATGATGTTTAATAAGCTTTTACCATTTGTAGCTTTGCCATTGTAGTTGATTGTTACATCACTGTCAAATTTTGCAACACCTTTTGCAAATACACCTGCTGGTCTCATGTGAAGTCCCTGTGGATTTTTGATTGTAATTTTTTGTGATACCATAATTGTTCTCCTTTTCTTGAAAAAATAGTTTAATATCTCAGACTAAAAATAACTGGTTTGTTAACTGCTGGTAGATGCATTCGATTAGTATTATATTGCGATACCGCAGAAATTATTTATTTTGTTTCCCCAAGTTATCTTAGCATTGATTCAATTTTATCATTTTTCGTAAATACTGTCAACTGACGGAGGCATTCTGAGTTAAATTCTTGTGGATAAAAATACCATTTCTTTTTCCGCGTCATCATCGTTCGGAAAAAGTTCACAATATTCCTTTACCGCATCATAAGCTGCCTGATAATCCTGTGATTTTTCATAAATAATCACTTTCTGATACATAAGTTCCTTTTTGCTGTCCCCACCGGCCTTAATTCCTTTGTCGACGTAAGCGATAGCCTTCTCATACTCCTCCTGTTCCAGATAAATATCACTGATCTGTTTTATAAACTCACTATCACCGGTTTTGTCATAGCCGGTTTCCAATATCTGTACCGCTTTACCATACTCTTCTTCTGCCTGATAGCACCTGCCTTTCAGCAGATAATATTTCTTTTCTTTTTCGGAATCCTTCAATAACTGGTCATAAATCTTTTCCGCTTTATCATACTGTTCCAGCTGGTAATAACTTTCCGCCATATAACAGCGCATATCATGATCGATCTTATTTCCAAACACAGATCTCTTATCCAGAGCCTGCTGCAGATACTTTATCGTTTTGGAATAGTCTTCCTCTTTAAAATATAAAAGAGCTTCCTCTCTCAACTCGACTTTCTGCCCATACATATTCCATTGAAAATATCCGACTGCCAAAATGACAAGAAAAAGCAGTAACATTGTTCTGCGTATAATTTTACTCACACACCTCACCTCATTTCCAGATAATATTTTATCTTAATTCATAAAAAAATACAACTATTGTAAAGTGTAAATTGAATGATTTCCTATCACACACAAAAAAAGATGCCGGCTTTTACGCACAGCATCTCTTCTTATGACTCTTATTATTTTCTTAATCCTAACTGTTCGATTAAGGTTCTGTAACGTTCGATATCTTTTGCTTTTAAATATGCAAGAAGATTTCTTCTCTGACCAACCATCTTTAAAAGACCTCTTCTGGAATGATGATCTTTTGGATTCGCTTTGAAGTGCTCCTGAAGGTCATTGATTCTTGCTGTAAGAATTGCAACCTGAACTTCTGGTGATCCGGTATCTCCTTCTGTTCTTCCATATTTTGCAATCAGTTCCTGTTTCATTTCCTTTGTAATCATGTTTCGTTCCTCCTTTAATTATAAACACCTTTACGAAGACACGGTCGGAGTCTCCATATCCTGGCAAAGGTTATCGTGCCAAATGCACCTTTGCAAGTTTATCACAGGGAAATTTTTTTGTAAAGAGTTTTTCTATAAAATTAATTAGTTTTTTAATGTATCCAGCAATTTTTGAAAATATTCCGGGAGGGGAGCCTCAAATTCCACATATCGACCGGTTCTTGGATGACGAAATCCCAGTACTCTTGCGTGAAGACATTGTCCCTGTAATCCAGTCATCCCATTTTTAGGGCCATAAATGGAATCCCCTATCAACGGATGACGAATACTTGCCATGTGGACTCGTATCTGATGTGTCCTGCCTGTTTCTAACTGACATTCTATATGATTATAACGGTGGTTCAGATGGTCAAGCACCCGATAATGCGTCACAGCATGTTTTCCGTTTTTGTATTCCACGGCCATTTTTTTTCGATCGACAGGACTTCTCCCGATGGGTGCATCCACAGTCCCGCTTTCTTCTGCAAAATTATGGTATACAATTGCCTCATAACGTCTCGTTATAGAATGTTCTTTTAACTGTTCAGCAAGGCTTTTATGCGCCAGATCATTCTTGCAGACTACCAAAACCCCTGTGGTATCTTTATCGATCCGATGCACAATACCAGGCCGTAACACTCCGTTAATTCCGGACAAGTTATCTTTGCAATGGTATAATAATCCGTTTACTAAAGTGCCGGAATATCTTCCCGGACAAGGATGTACCACCATATCTTTCGGTTTGTTAATCAATATAACGTCCTCATCTTCATACAGAATATCCAGATCCATAGGTTCCGGTAATACTTCAAGTTCTTTTAACGGCGGTATACACATCAGAATCTGGTCATCCACATTCAATCGGCTGCTGGCTTTCGTTCTGCTGTCATTCAGTGTCACTCTGCCGTCTTTGATCAGTTTTTGAATATAAGATCTTGACTGCTCCTGCATTTCTCCTGCCAGGAACTGATCAATTCTCATCCCTTCCTGTTCTTCTGTTACGGTATAGTAGTATTTTTGTTCTTTCTTTTCTTCCATTACGCCCTCTTGGAAAATATTATTTCGAAATCTTCATCTTTATAATAAAAAACAACAAGAATGATCAATAAAACCGCCGACACTGTCACATAAATATCCGCCACGTTAAACACCGGAAAATCAATCAATCGAAAATAGATAAAATCGACTACATATTTTCTGAAAATTCGATCAATCATGTTACCGACTGCTCCTGCGGCGATCAGACAAAGACAAATTTTCAGACCTCTGTAATGTCTGTTTTCGGGAATTCTGGGCATCATCCACAAAAGGATTCCCAGAACCACCACTGTGATCAGCAGAAAAAACCACTGTCGATTCTGCATGATTCCAAATGCTGCTCCTCGATTTTCCACATAATGAAATTCCAACACACCAGAAATAATGGATATTGGATTATTGCCTCGTAGTTGAAGGATAGCCCAGAGTTTTGTAATCTGATCGAGAATTATCAGTGTACATAATCCCGTAATTATTTTTAACCATTGTCTCATAGTTCATTCTCCCATTCTATTTAAAGGGAACGCTCATCTCCTCTTCCGTCACATCCCGGAAAACTTCTGCTTTTCCAATTTCTTTCAACAGAACAAATTTGATTGAGCCGTGTTCCATTTTTTTATCATGACGCGTTTCTGCAATGATATCGCAACAATCCAGTTCTGCAGGAACATCCGGAAAATCAAAGTAATCAAAAATTTCTTTGATTTCTTCATATTCTTCTTTGGAGATGTATCCTCTTTCCAGGGACATTTTACTTGCGAGAACTGCTCCGATGGCAACACATTCTCCATGAGCAAGCTTAAAATCCATCAATTTTTCAATGGAATGACCAAAGGTATGACCAAAATTCAGATAAGCACGGATTCCCTGTTCTTTCGGATCTTCTTCAACCACGGCACGTTTTATCCTACAGCTTCCTTCCACCATAATAGCCAGTGCATCCGGTTCTCTTGCGGCAATTTTTTCTCTGTTATCTCTGATCCACCGATAATATTCTGCATCCTGAATCAGACCGTGTTTGATTACTTCACCAAGCCCACTGTGAAACTGCCGTTCCGAAAGTGTCTTCAGCGTATTAATATTAATATACACCAGCTTTGGCATATAAAAAGCACCAACCATATTCTTGTAGGACATGAAATCTACTCCGGTTTTTCCTCCAATACTGCTGTCTACCTGAGCAAGCAGACTGGTAGGTACCTGGATAAAATCAATTCCTCTAAGATAGGTAGCGGCGGCAAAACCGGTGAGATCTCCTGTAACTCCACCCCCAAGAGCAATGAGCATATCTTTTCTGTCAAATTCATGCCGAATCAGAAAACGATATAACTGCTGAACCGTCTGCAGATTTTTATTTTCTTCTCCCTCCTGAAAAATAAAAATCTTTAATTTGCTGCAATGAGGCTCCAGCAGTTCCTGAAATTCATTGAGATAATAGGATGCTACATTACGCTCTGTCACAATACACAGTTTTCTCTTTGCAATATCAAACTGTTCCAATTCTTTTAAGATCTCCTCAAAGTTGTCTTTTATAACGATATCATAAATTTTTTTGCTCGCATCTTTCACTTCCAAACGTTTTTCCAGCATATTCTTCCTCCTGTCTCGTCAATTATCTTAGGATAACAAATTGCAGAGTAAATACACAGGAAATCGCATCATGTTATTGTCATGATACGATAATCTATGTATGTACTCTGCTCTTTATTCTGTAGGAACCAGTGGCTTTGCTGACCGAAGCCGACGCAAAGTCTCAAGTATGTTCAGCTTTTTATTTATGCTAAAATTTGGTCAATTCCGGAGAAAGCATACTGTCACTGATAATCTCGTCTCTTAAATCTCCGGACACTTCAATATTGCCTGGTGCCACAATAAAAATATTATTGGAAATCGCTTTTAAAGAACCATCTACTGCAAAACTTGCTCCACCAATAAAATCGATGATTCTCTGTGCCTGGCTGATTTCAATACCTTCCAGATTCACAACAATTGTCTTTCCTTCTTTCAGAAAATCTGCAACGATCTGCGCTTCATTAAATTCCTGTGGTTTAATTACTTTCACACTCTCACCTTCTTCTTGTCTTCCATGAAATGGGATTACTCTGCTTTCAGATTCTTCTGGATCCGGTTCTTCTTCCTTCTCTTTCTTTTTGCGACGGAAAGACAGCACCGGTTTCTTCGGCTGATCCTCATCCATCTCTTCCTCAGAATCCTCTTCTTCTTCATAAGTATCCATTATCTCGTCATACTCTTCATCGAATTCATCTGTCATTTCATCGCCATCATTCAGCTTCATCATGTTTAAGAATTTCTCGGCAAACTTCACCATTCCCATGTACCTCCTGTTATTTCTACTCACCGCCAGTACTTCGTACACAAGACGTTGAGACACATATTAAATGTTGTAATTTCGTTCTCCGAAGATTCCAGTACCTACGCGAACCATCGTAGCACCTTCTTCAATCGCAACTTCATAATCATTGGTCATACCCATTGATAGAATATCCATAGTTACATTATCAATGTTTTTCCTTCCAATGTCAACAAATAATTCATGTAATTTTTTGAAATAACAGCGATTTTCTTCCGGATCTGCAACATACGGAGCACTTGTCATCAACCCCCGGATATGCACATGAGGAAACTTGCTGATTTCTGTGATGATCGCGAGCAAATTCTCCGTATCAAGCCCAAACTTGGTTTCCTCTTCTGCAATATTTACCTGTATCAAAATCTGTGCTGTCAGATTTCTTTTTGCTGCTTCTTTTTCTATCTGTTTTGCCAGATGGACAGAATCCACAGAATGAATGAGAACTGTTTTATCAATAATATATTTAACTTTGTTTGTCTGCAAGTGACCAATCATATGCCAGTGAACCGGTCTGCTGATTTTCTCATATTTATCGCAGAGTTCCTGTACATAGTTCTCCCCATATTCCATCTGTCCTGTTTCCAACAATGTTTCAATATCATCAAGCGGTTTCATTTTGCTTACCGCTACTAATGTAATCTCTGATGGATCCCGATCTGCCCTTTTACAGGCAGCATCAATTTTTGCTCTGACATTTGCAAAATTCTCTTTTAACATTTTCTCACCCCTGAAATTATATCAGTAAATCACCTGATTTTCTTTGATCGTATCACTATTAAGTATCACCCGGTCATACAATTCCAATTTGCTCTCTTCGGCAGAAACAATACAATAATCTTCATTTCTTTCTAATATTACGACTGGTTTAAATACCGCATATCCTCTGTTCACCATAAAAACTCCCTGGATATCTTTTGTCTGTCTCAATGTATAGGTTTCCGTCATATCCAGATTGGAAATTATATCACCGTCCTTTAACCCATCAGTTGAAATCAGTACATATATATCTTCTGTTCGATAAACTGTCACTGGGACCTGGGTTAAAACCTTAACTCCTTTTTTGTTGGTTGTCATAACGTTGACCTGAGAACTGCTGCTGGAATTACTTCCCCTGGTCAGATATTTCTGCGGGATTTTATATACTTTTTTTGTTACCAGCGAACTGGATGGAATTTTGAGCCCATCCGTTTCTGATAATAACAGCTCCACTGATAAAAATCTCTGATTCAGATATCTCTGTACATAATTGTCAAAGGTTAACGTAATGTAATAGCCATCTGTTTTCTTTTGACACAAGTAGGGAACCGTTGTCACAAAATTATCTTTTTGAAAAGTCACCTGCACTGTATTTTTATTTTCTGATCGAAGATTATTCATACGATTGTAATCCTCTTCATTAACTGAAAGAATCAGTTTCCATCTCTGACCTGTAACAATACGATAAACTGGTGATCCGGCAGATAGTTTTTCTGTACTTCGAAGATCTTTCATCTTTGATTTATTCTCAAATCGTTTTTTCGTCACAGAGGCTTCTGTCAGTTCTTCAAGACCGTCCGATGCAAAGGAAACCAGGCCTGATAGGTCTGATTCTACTTCTACATAGCAGCCCTTTCCATATTTCTCTTCCAGTTTCTCTTTATTATCTGCGATGATCGTATCCGTATATGACATCAATTCATGATTAATCTCATTTTTCGTCTCATAAACTTCTGAAAAATTATCATCCGAATATCCTTCGCTGAAAGTTTTTAATTCTTCAAAAATCTGTTTTTTTTCTGTATCATTTACCGTGCTTTTATTTTGCATCAGTTCATTCAGATAGGATTGAATCTTTCCTGTCGTATCAATCGTATAGACGATACCATTCGCTTTGATTCTGGAACCATCTTTTATATAATAGTTCACATAACCATCCTGCTCCGTCGAGACCAGTTTCTCATCTCTGACTATAATTCCGGTACCCTGGATCGTATCTGAAATATCGCTTTCGCTCACTTCATAAATTGCCAGTTTTTCTTTTCCCAGATAGCTCAAAACGTAAGCTGTCAGATAAATAATAATCACCAGAAATACTATGGTTCCCAGATTCAGATGGATATGTGACCTTTTTTTTGCCTGATCTGTCATTCTATATCTCCCATCGATTCAATGCAGCTCCGTCAAGATAGTTATAATGACTTCCCTGAACATATCCTTTGTCCTGCATTAATGTTTTCCATTCATCAGTCAGCTTCCACCAACTGCATCCCCAATTACAAAATGCTGCATTTTTTTCCGGTATTCTGCTGAACAGTCGTTCCACGACCATATCGGGTCGAAGCAAAGCCATAAATTCTGCCAGCCGATTTAAATATTCTTCTTTTGAACATATTTTTATTCTACCATCTCTATATTCCTTATACAATACGGAGTTTTGGGGAATATAAAGGGAATGAAGCTTCACCATGGATACCGGCAAAGATGACAGGATTCTGGCGGATTCTTTGGCATCTTCCATGGTATCTCCCGGTAAATTTAAAATCATATGTGCACATACCGGCATATGATATTGCTCTATAGTAAGAACTGCATTAATAAATTCTGCCAGTCCGTGTCCGCGATTAACCTGATTCAGTGTATGATAATTCACCGTCTGTAATCCCAATTCAATGGAAATCTCTATGCCAGTTTCCTCTCGATACACAGAAAAAGCATCCAGATAATCTTTTCTGATACAATCCGGTCTGGTGGAAATACAGATTTCGACGATATCCTCCACTTCACCAGCCTGTTTTATGTAATCCATCAACTGAGCCAAAGGTAAAAAAGTATTGGTATAATTCTGAAAGTATGCAATAAACCGATGTGCATGATATCGTTTTTCCACTTTACTTCTGGAATTCTCCAATTGTTCTTTCACAGACACCTGACAATCTACCGCTTCAAATCCAGTTCCTTCGTCTGCACAAAAAGAACAACCAGTTCCTTCCTTTCGATTGGGACAGGAAACCGGCAAATTCACTGGAAGCTTATATACTTTTTCTCCATATTTTTCTCTTAAATATTCTGCATAAGAATAATACAGACGTTCTTCCCTGTTCATATCAATATCCTTTAAAAAAGACAGCCTCATAATAATTATGAGGCAGTCTTGTCGTACTGAAATGTTGTTAATATGTACTCTCTCTGTACAGAGGAAATCTTATAAAGCTACTGTCACATACTGCTGTACGGACTCCGGCATACTTTCTTTTTCTGTAGAAGCACTGATAACAAAGTTCACTTCATATTTTTTCGATAATTCATCCAGTTTAGTAATTGCATATTCCAGATTATCTTCGATACATGCTGTTGTCAGGAAGCTATCTAAATAAATCTTATCAAGATCATGATCCTGAGATAAAATACCTGCAATGAATCCGATAAACATATCTGTATTTGTAATATTGAAATCAGGTACAACAATAAGACGAATCTGATTACTCAGTTCATACATATGTTTGCTATTTTTGTCAAGATAAACGATTGTTCCTTTTGTAAGTTTAATGTCATCGTTCACTTTCTGTATTAATACTTTCGTTTTACCATGTCCTTTTAAACCTGCAATAATTTCAATCATGTTGATTTCCTCCTTAAATTATATTGTCTGCTTTCGCAGTCATTATTGATTCTGCTTATGATATATTATAATTTATATCCTCTAAAAGCACAACCATTAATTCGTTGTTTTTTCCAGTAATCTTGTCATGGAATGATAAAGTGCCGGTTTATCTTCCGCACCAAGAACAACAGAGAAATATCTCTCTCCTTTTGTATTCTCTGTCATCAAAATCAGACAGGATTTGGCTACTGAAGTAGTTCCCGTTTTACCACCGTACATGACAACACCTTCCGGAACAGGATATTCATTGAGCAGATAATAGTTTGTACTCTGCATATATTCCTGAACTTCCTGTCCTGCTTTATTCACATAAGTCATTGTGTAATCTTTCATGGATACCGTATCCACAAAGGTATCATATTTCACAGCTTCTTTGAATATCAAATAAAGATCATAGGCAGTGGTATAATGTGTATCCACATGAAGTCCATTTGAATTATCAAAATGAGTGTGGGTCGCTCCCAGTTCTTTTGCTTTCTTATTCATCATATCTACAAAAGCATCCTCGGAACCTGCAATGTATTCTGCCAATATTACAGTACAGTCATTTGCTGACTTGATCATCATCGTATGAAAAACCTGATCTACTGTCACAGTCGCTCCTTTGGTGAGGGTACTGATCACTGCTCCGTCCTCTGCCATGACAATATCATGATCCAGGGTGATCTCATCATTGAAATTCCCCTTTTCCAGAGTCAGAAGAGCCGTCATAATCTTTGTGATACTGGCAGGATACACCTGCTCAAAACACCGATAAGATTCCACAACTTCATTCGTACTGTCATTAATCAGTAAATCTGCGTAATCTGTACTCTGAAAGTTCGGATCTGACTCCTCTGCTTTGGAGAGGACTGCCAGATCTGCCGCCATCCCGCTGATTTCTGTCCTTTCCTCTTTCATTTCTTTTGCATAATAAGAATCATATGAATCAGAAAAAGCAAAAGGATCTTGGGAACAGCCGGAAAGGCAAATGCATACTGTCATCAAAAAAGCACTGATTACTAGGTATATTTTGTTCTGTTTCATTTTTCCGCCTTCTAAATTATCGATACATTTCCCGCCATTCCAGATCGCCATGATCCAGGGCTTTGATCAGTAATTCTGCAGATGCAAGATTGGTAGCCAGCGGAATATTGTGAATATCGCATAACCGCATTACATTGAACAGATCCGGCTCATGCATTTTCTGATTCTGAGGGTCTCTCAAAAAGATAACCATATCAATCAGGTTATGCTCAATCTGTGACCCCAGCTGCTGTTCTCCTCCAAGAGGACCTGCCAGATATTTATGAATTGTGAGATTCGTTACTTCCTCAATCAATCTTCCTGTGGTTGCGGTTGCAAACAATTCATGCCTATTCAATATTCCACGATACGCAATACAGAGATTCTGCATCAATTTCTTTTTTCCATCATGGGCAATTAATCCAACATTCATAAAAATCCCTCCTAAAACAAACTCAATAATGTCGTTGTAATCCTATGTTTAAAACAATTCCCATTCCAGCCATACAACTTAGCAACGAAGTCAGGCCATAACTAAGAAACGGCAGTGGCAAACCTGTATTTGGCAAAATTTGCGTTGCCACTCCAATATTTATAAATGACTGAAAACCAATCAGCGCCGCAATTCCCGTTGCAATCAGCCTTCCACTCATATTTTTGGCACGATTTGCTATAATTAAACATTGTATCACTATTATTGCCAGTAAAGCAATTACTATTATACTTCCAATAAAACCGACTTCTTCTCCAATCACAGAAAAAATGAAGTCAGTCTGCTGTTCTGAAACCAGACCGGTATCCGTAACTGAAACATCTGAAATCGTATTATTATTCAGACCTTTTCCATATAATTGCCCAGAACCAATTGCCATAACTGAATTCTGTTGCTGGTACGCAGAAGTATCTGCATATTCGGACGGGTTAATAAATGTCATGATTCTGGTCACCTGATATTCTTTCAGTAAAATCTGGTTTGGTGTCTGAATATACCATACGAACAATACTGCAAGCGGTACAAACACAATAATGCATTTACGAATAAATTTTGTATTCAGTCCTCCTACAAAAATCATTGCAAGAAGAATAAAAGTAATATCCAATGTAGTTGACAAATCCGGCTCAATCACAACCAGAAACAATGGCAGGGCACATAATCCAGCCAGTCTGGCAAGTACTTTCCAATCATTGAACTCCTCTTCATGTTCCTGAATATAAACTGCAACAAAAATAATCATAATAATTTTTGTAAATTCAGAAGGCTGTATTCTGGTAAATCCGAGATTAATCCATCTTCTGGCTCCTCCAACCTTCACACCGACTATTTTTACAAACAAAAGCATCACAATATTAATTGCATACAAAATTCTACTGTAATCACAGATAAAATTATAATTGATCACAGATAAAAACAGCATCACAGCAGCACAAAAAATCAAACCAACAAACTGCTTGCTTGTATATGAACTATCAGCACTATTTATAAACAGAACCCCCAGACAACTGGTTGCAAGAACAACGGTGACCAATAACCAATTATAATTCTTAAACTGGTATTTCTGTTTTAACATGCGAACCTCCTGGTCTATTTATGGAACCGAACCTCTTTAATGGGAATGTTGGCATAAAGAGCTGGAACGTTTCCATTTCCACCTTCCGATTCCGTCTGTGTAATCTGAATATCTAACCCCTGGGTATCAATCTCCATATATTTGGATATCACATCAATAATATCATTTTTTATCATTTCCATTGTTTCCGGTGAACAGTTTGCTCGGTCAGAAACGAGCACAAACTTTAACCGATCTTTTGCCATATTTCCAGAAGAGCGTTTTCTGAAAAATGCATCCATGAAACCCATAAGTATTTTTCCTCCTTTAGTAACCTCGTTTGAACAGGTTGATAATCTTTTTAAATATACCGTCCGTGTCAAATTCCATAAACGGAACTTCTTCCCCCATTACCCTGTAACAGATATTTTCAAATGCCTTGCCGGCCTGTGTATCATTTCCCACCAGCGGCTCCCCTTCATTGGTCGCCACTACAATACTTTCATCATCCGGCACTACTCCAATCAAATCAATGGCGAGAATATCGATAACATCTTCCACAGACATCATATCTCCTCTCTTTACCATATCCATTCGGATTCGATTGACAACCAGATCAATCTTTTTTAATTCGTTGGCTTCCAGCAAACCAATAATACGGTCAGCATCGCGAATTGCCGAAACTTCCGGTGTGGTGACAATGATAGCTCTGTCAGCGCCTGAGATAGCATTTTTAAATCCCTGCTCAATACCTGCCGGACAATCCAAAAGGATGTAATCAAATTCTTCTCTCAGCTCATCCACAAGCTTTTTCATCTGTTCCGGACTTACAGAAGTTTTATCTCTGGTCTGTGCAGATGGAAGTAAAAAGAGATTGGAATATCTTTTATCTTTAATCATCGCCTGTTTCACGCGGCAATTTCCTTCGATTACATCTACCAGGTTATAAACAATCCTGTTCTCAAGTCCCATGACCACATCAAGATTTCTGAGGCCGATATCTGTATCGATCATAACCACTTTTTTATTTAATTTAGCAAGTCCTGTACCGATATTCGCTGTGGTAGTTGTCTTTCCAACACCACCTTTTCCAGATGTAATTACAATTACTTCACTCATCTTTTATCTCCTTTTATTTCTCTTGACTTATACTGATCTCACTGATCAGTGATCTGGTTATTGTTTCAATAAAAATATTATCATTTTCAACGAAAGCCAGCTTGGCTTCCAGCTGTTTCTGGTCTTTTTTCTTTGCTGCCTTCCTGCCTTTTCCTTTATGATCTGGAGATCTTGCTATGCAGCTTCCAATCTGAATCTGCATTGGCTCCATCATCAGAGATGCAACGAATGCACTTTTATCCTCTGGGTATCCGGCATACACGGTTCCTTTCAGGCACCCAAGAACAACCACATTACCACCGGCAATGATCTGTGCTCCCGGGTTGATATCTCCCAATATCACTATACTGCCCTCCACCTCTATCTTCTGACCGGAACGTAAGGTTCCTCGATAGAACTGACCGTTTTTTCCAATACGATTTTCCGGAAAATCTATGATGGCTTCCATCTCTTCTTCCGTTTCTTCCTGTCGTTTCTCCTCTTCTGCTTCAGAAATCAGTTGTGCAAATTGTGTCTCAACAGCCTTGGCTCCATCAATAATATAATGAATCTTCAGGCCGCTGTTCTCTGTAATCGTATCTACTAATAAATTCTGTTCTCCCTGTGTAAGATTTCTTCCCTCGAAACTCACTGCTATGGGGCGACTAAAATCAAAAAAACCTGTGGATTCCTTAAATTTCACTGCCACCTCATGAAGCAGTTCTTCAAAGGGAAGAGTAGGATTTAATACAATCTGAAATCCATATTTATTCCCTTTAATAATAACAGAACTTTTCATATTTCCTCCTGAATCCTAATCATTACTGCTGTCAGCACCCGTCGGAAGAAGTGCAGTTTTTGATTTCTTCTCCTCTTTGCTGGCCTTACCAAAATAATATTTATAAATATCTCTCGCAATCTCTGCCGCATTGGTAGATGTATATCCATTTGGCACAACGACAGTCATGGTAATTTCCGGATTATCATATGGCGCATAAGAAATAAACAGTGCGTGGTTCGGACGATTCTTGTTCTCCTGTGCGGTACCGGTCTTTCCTGCTACCTTAAGATTCTGGTTTTTATATAAAAACTTAATCGAACTGTCTTTGCCATTCACCACATCTTTCATACCGCGCTTAATCAAATCAAACGTGGTATCTGAAATTTCTAATTCACCATCTGATTTTTTTTCATATGTTGTAAGTACATTGCCATCGGAATCTGTCGTTTTATCTAATAAGGTAAGTTCCAGAAGTTCATCTTCATTCACCAGCGAAGTCACATATCTTGAAATCTGACTTGGCGTATAACTGTGGGTACCCTGTCCGATCATTGATCTGACCGCATCTTCATCTGAGATTTTTGGCTCATACTCTGTAATCTCCACACCGGATTTACGATCCAGGCCATACATTTTGACATATTTCCGCAAACGACTCAAACCTCGGTCACTGTTATAAGTACCGTTGACAGAACCGAGATCATATCCCATCTGATAGAAGTAATAATTACAAGACACTGCAATGGCTCCACTGACGTTCAACAGACCATGCGCATTCGGATAAATCCAACATTTTGCATTTGGAGTGATCTTATCAAAAATACCCGTACATTTTACATAATCACTGGCATCTGCAATCCCTTCTTCCAGAATCGCTGTTGCTGAGATTGGCTTAAAAGTAGAACCGGGAGCAGTCCGGGTCTGTGTACAGCGATTCAGCATCGGAGATGACTTATCGCTGTTAAGAGAAGCATAGTACACTGAATCAATACCATTAGCCAATCTGTTATTGTCGTAACTTGGATAGGAAACCATCGCTTTTACCGCACTGGTATCCGGATCAGTAATGATTACAGAACCGGAACATGGATCCAGCGCCAGCTGTGTCGGTGTTATCTCAAGTTTATATATTTTCTGATACATAAAATTATATGCGGACATCTGATCGCTGTAAAGAGCATTATAATCCTCATCTTTATCCTTATCAAGAACTCCCTGATCAAAAAGCAGAAGACATACTTTTTTGCCGCTCAGCATGCTCGTCTTAATCATGTATTTATAAAGAATTTTATCAAAAGATTCATCGGTTTTCAATGCATCAATGATATAATTTATCAATTCCTCATAAATCTCGTCCCCCGCGTAATAATCTGATTTGATATCGAAGGAACTGATATCAATCCACTCGTTATTAATCGCATATTGCAAAAAGCTCTTCAGACTGATATCTCCGTTTTTCCAATCCTGAAAAGTTTCGCAATCATCCGCCGAGGATGTAGATAAAATCGAATTATCAATCAGTAAATCGTAAATAAAATCGACATACTCTGCTTTTTCATCGCTGAGATTTTTTACTGCAGTATTCCCGCTTTTCATTTCTTTGCGCATGGAACTTAATACGGATGCCTGCTTCTCCTGATACAGTTTATATACTTCCTTTTCATTTTTTTTGGCATCTTTTGCATTTAAATGATTGATATCAATAATATTGTTATCAATCAGTGCATAATACACATCCTTAATCGGAATCATTTTGTCACTGCCAGCCTCATTGCTGGTAGTAAGATGTGCCAGCACAATACCCGCAAGTCGTCTTTCCAGAATATCATAAGCATATTTCTGAAGATCACTGTCGATGGTCAGATAGATGTCATTGCCCGATTCGGCTTCCGTGGTACTCACCACTTTGATGATCTTACCCAGGTTATCTACTAATACATTCTGTTTTCCTTTTTTTCCCTGAAGGACACTCTCCATGGTTTTTTCAATGCCTGTTTTTCCGACAACATCGTTCGCTTCATAGTCTCCGCCATTGGAATTATACTCCTCAAGTTCTGACTCCGAAATCACTCCTGTGTACCCGAGGATACCGGAAAAATACTCTGCATCATTATATTTTCTCAGAGAGTCTGCCTCAATTTCCACTCCCGGAAATTCTTCTTCATGCTCTGATAAGGCTGCAATACTCTCCTCACTGATGTTAGTTGCCACTGTGATCGGTGTGGTCTGAGAATATCGATTCATAAAGGAATCATAGCGAACAGACATGATTTTCAGGGTATCTTCTACAGAATAACTGTCATCAATATTAAACATATATCCGGTTCCTGTCGGTCCGTCTGTTCCTTTTCTAAGATACTCATATACTTCTTCCGGAGAAGAATTGATCCATTTTTCTGCCTTTTTCTTTTCTTCTCCTTCCAGATCATCCAGATTGCCGATTCCATAAATATCTTTCTTAAATCGAGTCAGCGCACTGCCGGATTCTGTAAACTTCAATTTTCCATTACTGTTCACAGTGAGCGGCAAATCATACACCACTTCATCTCCATTGGCCTCCAGCAACTTGATTAAATTATAAATCACTTCATTCTTCACTGTGTTCTCATCAGTGCTCTTTTCCTTGGCAATTTTTTTCGTCTGGTCTGAATTCTCCAAGGTCACTGAGTATGCCAGCTGATTATAAGCGAGAAGCTTTCCATTACAATCATAAATATTTCCTCTGGAACCGCTGGTTTCAATGGTTTTTTCCACTTTATAATTAAAATTGGACTGATGCTCTTCTCCCTGTACAATCTGTAAAACAAAAAGACGATATATTATGATCACAAATAAAAGCATCGCCAGAGCGCCAACAATCACCAGTCGATTAGAAAACAATTCCATAATCTGTTTTTTTATTTTTGTCAAATCGGTGTTTCCGTTGTTCTTAAACAAAATCCGCACTTCCTTTTTCATTTTTGTCCAGCCAGTCATTGATTCTGAGCAGGATTTGATACATCACAAGTCCAACAGCTACCGTATATACCATCTCCGGTAAGATAGTACTTTTTATATAATAAAAAATCTTCAGATGATTATTCAACAGTCCACATAAAATATACATGATCAATCCATATACCAGGTCATTGACACCAATCATGATAACCGGGAGAAAAGTGTCATCGGAATAATATATTCTGTTGAAAAATCCATCAACAAATCCGAACAACATATAAATAAAAGCAAATCCACCCAACAATGAACCATAAAAAATATCCAACAATAATCCGCTGAAAAAACCGACCAGCATTCCCTCTTTCTGTCCGCGCATAACCGCTATGGAAGATACCAGAATAATCAAAAGATTCGGTGCAATATTGGCCATCTTAAAAAATTTAAATACTGATGTCTGCAAGAGAAAACATGCTGCAACAGTCAGCGCAGTTACTACCGTTCGTCTCATAAATACCCCTTCTTACACAACAGGCGGAAACAGAAGCACCAACATTGATACTTTTTTTCCGCCAAATCATTGCTAATCTGCACTTTCAGTCCCTTCGGGCACTTCTTTTAACTGAGTGATCACCAGCACCTCTTCGATATGTTGAAAATCAACAACCGGAGTCACTCTGGCTGATTTTGTCAAATTAGAGGAATCCATCGAAATGTCACTTACCGTACCAATTCTCAGACCTTCCAGATATTTAGAACTAATATGAGATGTCACCAGCTCATCGCCCGCCTGCATTGTCGCATCTTTACTAATGTACTCCACATCTATCGTTCCATCTTTCTGCATAGATTCACTGTTGCCCTGAACAACACATGTATCTGCTGTAGAGAGAGACTTTGCACTGACGTTGCTGGCATCATCAATAATCGAACGAACTTTTGCATAATTATGTCCGACTTCTGTGATAATACCCACAAGACCAGTTCCTGCCAGTACATTCATATCGACCTCAAGGCCGTCATCAGAACCTTTATTAATCACAAAAGATTCGTACCAATTGCCGTTCCCGCTGCTGATCACACTTGCACCAACGGTAGAATAGGAGGAATATTCCTGTTTGAGTTGCATCATCTGCCTCAAATCTTCCAGTTCCTTCTGATCTCCACTCAATCTTTCATTCTCTTTCGTCAAATCATCAACCTTTTTGGACAATTCTTCATTTTCAGCTTTGAGTTCATCCATACTCTTAAAGGATCCAAGGCGATCATTGACCCAGACCCCCACTGAGTTAATCCCATCCTGCATCGGAATAATCACCGCTGCCACAATATTTGTAAAAGGTTTTGTCACATCTTTACATATCACACTGACAGACAAAAGAAGAGCACACACTGCCGTCAGCAGAATCAGCAGCATCTTCGGTGAAAATTCAAATTTTCGTCGATATTTCATAATTCAACTCCTCTCTTACCTGAGGTCATTAATGAAAATCGGATTCCTGTAAATTGTTAGCCATTCTCTCATATTCCGGATTTTCCATGATCATTCCCAGACCTTTTACAACAGTAAGTTCCGGATCATCCATTTTCATGATACTGAGTCCGGTCTCCTGCTGAATCAGAAGATCCAGATTCTTGATATGTGTTGAACCACCTGTCATACATACTCCATCATGCATGATGTCCATAGATAATTCCGGCGGTGTTTTTTCAAGGATAAATTTGATTGCATCAATAATAGAAGATAAACTCTCTGACATTGCTTCAAAGATCAGGTGATTGGTTACAGTCACACGATTCGGAAGACCTGTAATCAGATTACGTCCCATCACATCATCTGTCACTTCCTCATCCTCTTTGATACCGCTGGCCAGATGCATCTTCAGACGCTCTGCACTCTTCATTCCGATTACCAGATTATGTTTCTTCTTAACAGCCTGCTGAATCGCTTCATCAAATTTGGTTCCGCCAATCTTAAGAAGGCGACTCTGCACAATACCTCCCAGACTGATCAGACTGATTTCTGTAGTATCCGCACCAATATTTACGATCAGACGTCCTGTGGCATCCATCACATTCAGTCCTGCTCCCAGAGCATCCGCAATCGGTTTCTCCACAATACGAATCTTTTTGGTCTTCAGAGAGGAACTTGCAATCAGATCATAGAACGCTCTTTTCTCCACTTCTGTAATGTCAGTCGGAACAGCAATATAAAATTCTGAAGTACCGTTGGCAGAAAGACCTTCCCCTCCTTTTTTGCCATGTGCTCCTTTAAAATAAAGCTCGATCATGGTCTGCATACCGGTAAAGTCAGCGATTACTCCATTCACGATCGGGCGCTTCACTTCTATATTCTTCGGTGCTTTCTCATACATGGAATACGCTTCATCTCCCATAGCCAGGGGTTCTTTTCTCTTAACCATGGCAATCATATTTTTCTGGTGAACTGCTACACCTGCTCCTTTTTGATAAATCTTAATGGAATTGGTTCCCATGTCAATTCCATATATTTTTTCAGACATTGAGATGTCTCCTTTCCTTCTGTTATTGATATCAGTCAAATGACCTTGTCATCTGTTGGTTGTGTACATTTTCCCTTTTTTTGTAATCGTTACATCATCTTCTGTTCTCTCAGACTGACAAAACATCTGTCTCCGATTATGATATGATCCAGCAATGGAATCCCCAGAAGCTCTCCGGCTTCTTTCACTCTTCTTGTAAGAACCAGATCCTCACGGCTGGGTTCCGGATATCCGGACGGATGATTGTGTATCAGGACAATGGAAGCTGCCTCAAAGCGAAAGGCCTCCAGAAAAATCCCTTTCACGGAAACAAAAGCACTGTTGGTATCTCCTTTTGACAGAGAAACCTCTTTCAATAATCGATGTCTCCCGTCCAGAAGAAGCAACATGACCTTTTCCGTCTCCAGATGTCTCATGGATTCCATGAAATATGCTGCAATATAGTCCGGAGAACTGAAATCAGTCTCCAGATCAATGGAAGCCCGTGCAAGTCTTTTGGATAATTCCCCGACACATAGTATTTCAATTGCCTTCACATTCCCGATTCCTGGAATCTCTTTCAACATCGGAAGATTCAGATGATATAAACCTGCAATTCCTTTATACACCGGATGCTTCTCAAGAATGGTCCAGGCAAGCTCCAGCGAGGAACATTCTCTGGTACCCGAGCGCAACAAGACAGCCAGAAGTTCTCCATCCGACAGACTCTCTGGCCCGAATTCCAGACATTTTTCGTAAGGTCGTTCTGATAACGGCCTTTCTTTCATTTTCTTAAACTGCTTTTCCATATAACCTCCGCTGATCTCTCCAGACACAACGGACGAAAGCCAGTCTAGACTTGTATTTTAACACAGAAAATAATGTTTGTATATAGAGGAAACCCAAGGGTTTCGTTAATTTTTTGTGTCATTTGTTAAAAAAATCGATATATTATTGTAACATTTTTATAGTCTTAGAGAACTAAATTAACTTTTCCTGTCTCATATATTTTCTGCAATGACATCATAATTCCATATTTTGCATGTTCCCAGGTAAGGCCTCCCTGAAAATATACGGCATAGGGTTCCTTCATCGGGCCGTCGGCACTCAGTTCAATGGAAGAACCGGATACAAAAGCACCTGCTGCCATGATAACCTTCGCATCATATCCCGGCATATCCCATGGTTCCGGTCTCACAAAGCTATCCACCGGCGCTGCTGCCTGAATTCCTTCACAGAAAGCTACCATCACATCCGGATCGCCAAATTCTACCGCCTGAATAATATCATGTCGGCTTTCCCGACCATCCGGCACTACTTTATATCCCAGTTTTTCGTAAATATTGGCCGCAAAAATTGCTCCTTTAAGCGCTCCTTTTACCACAGTCGGCGCAAGAAATAATCCCTGTGTCAAAGTAGATGTTAATCCAAGAGTTGCTCCGACTTCTTTACCAAGACCAGGTGAGGTAAGACGATAGGCCGCTCTTTCAATACACTCTCTTGTTCCGCAGAGATATCCCCCAATCGGTGCGAGACCTCCTCCCGGATTTTTGATGAGCGAACCTACTACCAGATCTGCCCCAACCTGAGATGGTTCCGAAAGTTCAACAAACTCGCCATAGCAATTATCCACCATACAAAGAACATCCGGTTTTCTCTCTTTAATAAAAGAAATCAACTGACCAATTCTCTCAACGGAAAGTGTTGGTCTGGAAGCATAACCTTTTGATCGTTGAATAGTTACCATTCTGGTTTTGTCATTCAATGCCTTTTCAATGCCTTCCCAGTCAAAACTTCCATCTTCCAGAAGGTCAACCTGTCGATAACTGATCCCATATTCTGCCAGGGAGCCGTTGGACGTACGGATTCCAATTACTTCTTCCAGAGTATCATAAGGCTTGCCTACCGGTGAAAGAAGCTCATCTCCCGGACGAAGCTGACTCATTAACGCCAGCGCCAGCGCATGGGTTCCACAGGTGATTTGCGGGCGCACCAGAGCATCTTCTGTTCCAAAGACATCGGCATATATTTTCTCCAGCGTCTCTCTTCCGATATCATTATATCCATATCCTGTCGTCGGAGAAAAACAAGCCTCGCTCAGCCGGTTATCTCTCATTGCTTTTAAGACTTTCATCTGATTGCATTCCGCAACCTGATTGATTTCCTCAAATCTTTCTTTTAAAGAGTCTTCTATCCGGGAACAAAATTGATAAACCGGTTCTGATATTCCCATTTCTTTATAATAGTTTTCTAAGATTATATTTTTATTATCCATTCCAGATTTCTTTCTCCTTTAATTTCTTCTGTATCTCGTTAAGCAGAATATTCTCATCCGGATACTCCCTTTTATCCATCCAGATTACTTCTTTTTCTCTTCGAAACCAGGTAAGCTGCCTTTTCGCAAATCGTCTTGTATCTCTTTTGATAATCTCCACGGTTTCTTCCAGAGAAACGCTTCCGTCAAAATAATCAAAAAATTCTTTATATCCCAGTCCCTGCATAGAAACGAGATTGCGTTTGTATCCTTCTTTTACCAACTGCTCCACTTCTTCAAGAAGCCCCTGGTCCATCATATGATCTACTCTTCGATCAATTCGTTCATAAAGAACCTCTCTGTCATCGGTAAGAACCAGATAAATAAACTGATATGGTGATATGCTCTCTCTTTGTTCTGCATTGTGTTCAGACAGTTTTTTTCCTGTTTCATGATGATATTCCAACGCCCGGATGACTCTTTTCACATTATTGCTGTGAACGCTGGCTGCATATTCCGGATCTGCCGCTTTCAGCATCTCATACAGATATTCTTTCCCTTTCTGCTTTTCCAGAGCAACCAGTTCCTGCCTGTAGGTTTCTTCTGATTCGTGTTCGGAAAAATCAATATCATATAATAGTGCCTGTATATAAAATCCGGTTCCTCCCACAATGATCGGAATATGTCCATTGGCATAAATCTGCTCCATTGCCTTTTTAGCCATCTGCTGAAAAACCACGACATTAAACTCTTCTTTCGGATCCAGCTCATCAACCAGATAATGAGGCACTCCTTCCATCTCTTCCTGTGTGATTTTTGCCGTTCCGATATTCATTTTTTTATATATTTGCATAGAATCCGCACTGATGATTTCTCCTCCGACGTTCTTTGCCAGTCGGATAGATAAACTGGTCTTTCCAACTGCTGTAGGTCCCGTCAGAACAATCAGCGGTTTCTTTTCGCATGGATGATGATTCTTCATTTTCCCTTTCCCTGTTCATGAAATTGCTCTCTGTTATTGAATTCTCTTAAATTTTTTCTCAAGTTCATATTTTGTCATAGAAATAATTGTTGGCCTTCCATGAGGGCATTGATACGGATTATCCAGCTGAAGAAGCTGATCCATCAGGCTGTCCATCTCCTGTACACTCATACTCTGATTGCCCTTCACCGCTGCTTTACATGCCATGGTAGCCAAACGGTCCGTGATCATTTCCAGATTCAGCCTGTGACTGCCTTCCTCGATCTGATCCAGAAGTTCAATAAACAAATCCTGTTGATCAATTCCATATAAATTGGCCGGAACTGCACGAATGCAGTATGCGCCTCCACCAAATTCTTCAATCTGATATCCCAATGCTGCAAAGGCATCCTGACACATCAGATATTTTTCCTTTTCTTTTATGTTAAAAGATAAAATAATCGGAGGTGCTACCATTTGCTGGTCTATAGTCTTCTCTTCCAGATTCTTTTTTAACTTTTCGTACATTACCTTTTCATGGGCGGCATGCTGATCAACAAAAAACAGTTTATCTTCAAATTCTACCATCCAATAGGTTCGAAATACCTGTCCGATAATTCGATGTTTCGGCTTTGCTTCTTTTGATAAAAGAGGGATATCAGCGAAACTCATCTGGGTTCCGGAAACAGGAACCTCCTGACCGCCTCCATCATAGCCGGAATGACTGTCCTTAACTTTTGCAGACTCAGACTGTATAGCTTTCTTTACATCTGGATAAGTTTTTTCTGATTTTTCTTTTTGTTCCAAGTCCCGTTTTACCGGAATTATCGCATCAATCTCTTTTTTTAAATGATGCATTTCTCCGATTTTCAAGCGGGCAATTCTTTCTTCAATGGCTTTTGCAGAAGAGGTTTCCACACTCTTTTCCGATTCATCCCCACTGCTGTCCTGGTTTTTCTTTTTTTCAATCTCCTGAATTTTTTCTCTGGATAAATTCGAAAAATGTTCTTCAATCGCCCTTCTTTTTGTCTCAAAAGGTTCCGGACCTGCATTGATTTTTTGGGGACTCTGTTTCCGCTCTTTTCCCAGTGTGACTTTAGGAATCAGTTCTTTTTTTACAAATGCCCCTTTTATGCCGCTCACAAGGGTTGCATATAGCTCTTCACTGTTTTTAAATCGCATTTCCATTTTTGCCGGATGCACATTGACATCGACAAAATGAGAATCCATCTCGATCATCAGTGCGGTAAACGGGAATTTATGAACCATGGAATGTCCCTTATACCCATCTTCAATCCCACGACTGATGATATTATTTTTGAGATATCTGCCATTAACAAAATAGTTCTCATAATTGCGATTTCCCCGGGAAATAACCGGTTTTCCAATAAATCCATCTATCTGGATTCCGCTGGTCTTTGTGTGTACCTCCAGTAGATTCATGGCGATATCTCTTCCAAAAATATGGTAGATGACATCTTTCAGATTTCCATTCCCTGATGTGGAAATTTTGTTCTTATTATCACAGATAAATTTAAAAGATATTTCCGGATGACTTAATGCCAGCCTCTCTACAAAGGCTTCCACATACCCGGCCTCGGTCATGTTTGATTTTAAAAACTTTCTCCTTGCCGGTGTATTATAGAAAAGATTTCTCACCACAAAAGTGGTTCCTTCCGGACATCCGATTTCTTCCATGGAGAGCTCTTCTCCGCCCTCTATCACATATTGAATTCCGGAAATTCCTTCATCTGTTTTTGTGATGAGTTCTACCTTGGCAACTGCAGAAATGCTGGAAAGTGCCTCACCCCGAAAGCCCAGGGACTGTACTGTTTCAAGATCTTTTGCAGATACAATTTTACTGGTAGCATGACGTAAAAATGCTTTCCTGATCTGCTCAGGCTCAATTCCACTTCCATTATCTGTAATTCGGATAAAATCAATTCCACCACCTTTTATTTCAATGGTGATAGCCGTTGATTTTGCATCAATGGCATTTTCCACCAATTCTTTCACAATAGAAGCTGGTCGTTCCACTACTTCCCCGGCTGCAATCTGATTGATGGTATTTTGATCCAAAACATGAATAATTGCCATGATTTCTCCTTTCCGCTTTTATCAACGACATTTCTTCTGCAGTTCATAAAGATAATTCAGAGCCTGAATCGGAGTCATATTTGCCAGATCGGCCTGTTTTAATTCTGTCTCAACAGGACTTTCTTTCATCTCCACCGGCATGATTCCCATAGTATCAAATAAGGAGAGCTGCACCGGCTCTTCCGTCGTATCTTTTCGTCTACTAATATTCTTTGTATTCGCTGTAATATCAGATTGTTCCAGCTCCTGTGCGATTTCTTTCGCTCTCTCAATGACCTGATCCGGAACACCTGCAAGTTTTGCCACCTGAATACCGTAGCTTTTATCGGCGCTCCCTTTGATAATTTTTCTCAGGAAAATAATATTATCACCTTTTTCCTGAACAGCAATACAGTAGTTATTCACTCCCGGAAGTTTCCCTTCCAGTTCGGTCAGCTCATGATAATGGGTGGCAAATAACGTTTTGGCGCCGGAAAGTGCGCTTCCCGCGATATATTCTACCACTGCCCAGGCAATTGACAATCCATCAAATGTACTGGTTCCCCGTCCAATTTCATCTAAAATTAACAAACTGTCCTTTGTTGCATTTCTCAAAATGTTAGCAACTTCACTCATTTCCACCATAAAGGTACTCTGCCCGGAAGCCAGGTCATCCGAAGCTCCCACCCTTGTAAAAATGCGATCCACCAATCCGATACTTGCCGATTTTGCAGGAACAAAAGAACCGATCTGTGCCATAAGCACGATCAGCGCAGTCTGTCTCATATAGGTTGATTTACCTGCCATATTCGGACCGGTTATAATATTTACTCTGTTTTTCTTATGATCAAGCAGCGTATCATTGGATACAAAAAGATCGCCTTTCATCATCTTTTCTACCACAGGATGACGTCCTTCTTTAATATCAATGCTGCCCTTCTGATTGATAGTCGGGCGAACATATCCATTTTGTTCTGCCGTGAGAGCCAGTGAAGCAAAGGCATCAATCCATGCGATTACATGGGCTGTTTTCTGAATTCGATCCATTTGCGCTGCCAGTTTTTCACGAATGTCCACATATAATTCGTATTCCAGGGCGCATAATTTATCTTCTGCTCCTAAAATAGTTTTCGCCAGCTCTTCCAGTTCTTCTGTGATATATCTTTCTGCATTGGCAAGGGTCTGTCTTCTAATATAATAATCCGGTACCAGATCTTTGTATGAATTTGTTACTTCTATATAATATCCAAATACTTTATTAAAACGAACACGAAGATTTTTGATACCTGTCTTCTCTCTCTCCCGTTCTTCCAGCTCCGCCAGCCATGTTTTACCTTCCGTCTTAGCTTTCTTCAGATGATCCACTTCCTCATGGAAGCCATCTTTTATAATTCCGCCCTCCTTAATCGGAATCGGTGGATCCTCTTCTATGGATTGCTCCAGAAGCTCATAGAGGTCTTCCAATGTATCCAGATCCTCCGCCATTTTTGCCAGCAAACCTTTGCTGAATTGTGCCAGAATATCCTTTATGTATGGAAGATATTTGATGGAAGTTTTGAAGGAAATCAAATCTCTCGGATTGGCAGAGCGGTAACTGATCTTCATGGTAAGTCGTTCCAGATCATAAATAGAATTCATGTACTCTCTTAATTCCTCTCTGGCCATCACATTATCTTTCAGCATTTCCACCGCATCCAGACGTTCCATAATCGACTGCTTATGGATCAGAGGCTGTTCAACCATCTTTCTGAGCATTCTCGCTCCCATGGCGGTTTTCGTCTTATCAAGTACCCATAAGAGACTGCCTTTCTTACTTTTTTCCCGAAGCGTTTCACACAATTCCAGATTTCTTCTGGTGGAACTGTCCAGAACCATATAATTTTGTGTTGAATAGGGAATCAACTCCATCAGATGAGAAAGGGACGTTTTTTGCGTTTCATGAAGATATTGCAGTAAGCCTCCGCTGGCAATGATTCCAAAGGGATAATCTGCTAAACCGATTCCATCAAGATTAATGAGATGATACTGTTCCAGAATCATTTTCTCACAATGATCTGTCTCAAAATAATAACTTTCCACCGGAGTGATCACAGCACCGATTTTTTCCCGTATAAAATCAAAATCCATTCCGCAGATACAAAATCCATCATTGCAGATAATTTCTGAAGGCTGAAACTTATTCATCTCATCAAATAGAGCATCCTGATGTTCCACCTGCGTCGTGCGAAATTCTCCGGTAGAAAGATCACAGACGGCCACACCGAAAAGCTCATTCTCACAGAACACACTCATAATATAGTTGTTTCTGGTCTCATCCAGACTCTGCGCCATAGTATTGGTTCCTGGGGTGACTACACGGATCACATCCCTTTTTACAATTCCTTTTGCCGCTTTCGGATCTTCCACCTGTTCACAAATTGCCACCCGATAACCTCTCTCCACCAGCTTACTGATATAAGGTTCACAGGAATGAAAAGGAACGCCACACATGGGTGCCCGTTCCTCCTGACCACAGTTTTTACCTGTCAGAGTGATTTCCAGTTCTTTGGATGCTGTCAGAGCATCCTCGTAAAACATCTCATAGAAATCCCCAAGACGATAGAATAAAATACAGTCTTTATATTTATTTTTTATCTCAAAATATTGCTCCATCATGGGGGTCAGTTTAGCCATTGGTATCTAACCTCCCAATATAATAAAATCCCTTTGCCTCTTCCAATACAACCGGAACGATCTTACCGATTACAGACGTATCTGCCTTAAAATGTACTACATTATTATTGGAAAGCCGCCCTGTAATCATTTCAGGATCTTTCTCATCAATTTCCTCTGCCAAAACAAGCTCTGTACGACCTTCCAACCGTTTATTTTTTTCTTTTGCTACTTCACCAACTACTTTCAAAAGACGGTTAAATCGTTCATGAACGACATCTTCCGGTATCTGTTCTTCCATTCTGGCAGCCGGAGTACCGGATCTTTTGGAATAGATAAATGTAAATGCACTGTCATATTCCGCTTTGCGTACAACATCCAGTGTTTCCTGAAAATCTTCTTCTGTCTCTCCCGGAAATCCTACAATAATATCTGTGGTAAGGGCAAGATCCGGTATCGCAGCTTTTAATTTCTGTACCAGTGTCAGGTATTGTTCTTTTGTATATTTTCGATTCATCAGTTTCAAAAGCCGGCTGCTTCCTGACTGCACCGGTAAATGAAGATGACGACAAATTTTCTTGGAGGAAGCCATAACTTCAATTAACTCATCAGATAAATCTTTTGGATGAGAAGTCATAAATCGAATTCTTTCAATCCCTTCAACTTTCTCCACCATTCTGAGAAGCTCCGCAAACGTAACAGGCTCTTCCAGATTCTTTCCATAACTATTTACATTCTGTCCAAGAAGCATAATCTCCACTACGCCTTCGCTTGCCAGCTTTTCCACTTCGGCCACAATATCCTGTGGTTTTCTGCTTCTCTCCCGGCCTCTGACATAAGGAACGATACAGTAACTACAGAAATTATTACATCCAAACATAATATTCACGCCAGCTTTAAAACTGAATTTCCTATCGCTCGGAAGATCTTCGATAATCAGGTCTGTTTTCTCCCAGACGTCAAATACTCTTCTCTTTGAATCCAGACATTCAAAAAGAAGCTCTGCCAGTTTGAAAATATTATGAGTACCGAAAACAATATCCACAAACTTGTATACATCTCTTACTTTCTGAGCTTCTTCTTCTTCCTGCATCATACAACCGCACATGGCAATCACCATATCCGGATTATTCTTTTTGTATGTTTTTAAGGTTCCAAGTCTTCCGTATACTCTGACATTCGCATTTTCCCTGACAGTACAGGTATTATAGTATACAAAATCCGCATTCTCACTTGCTGCCGGAACGTAGCCAATTTCTTCCAAAATCCCGTTTAATTTTTCAGAATCTTTGAAATTCATCTGGCATCCAAAAGTCTGATCGTAAAATGTTAGTTTTCTTCCCAGTTCATTTTCTCTACGTTTCAGTAAATCTCTACATTTTGCTATAAAATATCTCTGTCGCTCCGGTTCTTCTTTGGGAGCAGGTCCATTAATATTAATCTCATCGTAATTTATATTCATTATAACTCCTTGCTATTTATCACTTCTTTATTGACATAGATAGTAACATTATAGGATAAGTCTGTCTATTTTTCAAGGAAAAACGCACCTGCTCTTCCCACGGCATCCTCTCCATATTTTTCCTTTATCTTATCCAGCGCCTGATCTAATTTTTCCATCTTATGTTGATCTTTTGTCCTTTTTTTCAAAATATTGGATTTCTGTCCTTCTTTATCTTCCCGGCTTTCCTGATTCCAAAAAGATAAACCACTGAAAATATCTGTTTGCTCCAATTTCTCCTTCATTAATTTTGTACACCGGATTCCCAACAAACGAATCGGTGTTCCATCCCATAGTTCTTTAAATAACTGACAGCTTATTTTATACAAATCATCGGTTGTATTAGTAGAATATTCCAGAACCTTTTGATGAGAAGTTTTTCTGAAATGACAATCTTTAATCTCAACCTCTATTATCTGTGCATAAATATGATCTTTTCGTAGCCTTCTGGCAAGTGTCTCACTTAAATGCATTAATATTTTAGCAGCATCTTCATATTCCACGACATCTTTTTCAAGAGTCATTGAATTCCCATATCCTTTTGGTTGATCCGGATTGTCTTTCACTGGAGCTTTATCAATTCCGTTGGCATAATTCCACAGCACAAGACCTTTACTCTTAAAATGTGCCTGTAATAAAACAGGATCACTTTTCGCCAGATCACCAATCGTCTTAATTCCCAAAGATTCCAGTTTTTCTGTTGCTGAGGCACCAGTAAAAAATAATTCTCTCACAGGAAGAGGCCACATTTTTTTCTGAATTTCTTCCGGAAATAAAGTATGAATCTTATTCGGTTTTTCAAAATCTGATGCCATTTTTGCCAAAAGTTTATTGCTGGATATTCCCACATTCACAGTAAAACCTAAGGCTTCTCTGATTTCTTCCTGTATCTTTTCTGCTGCCTCAACAGGAGTTTTATAAAAATAATGCAGGCCGCTCATATCAAGGTAAGCCTCATCCACAGATACCTGCTCTACCACAGGAGCATATTTTCTAAGAATCTCAATAAATGCTTTTGAGTACTTTTTATAAAGGATGAAATCAGGACGAAAACTTTTTAAGAACGGACATTTTTTTAAGGCATCGGATACCGATTCTCCCGTCTTTATCCCATATTTTTTGGCTGGAACAGATTTTGCCAAAACTACCCCTTTTCTTTTCGTCGTATCACCACCAATAATGGACGGAATCGTTCGGATATCGATTTCAGCACCATTTTTCAATTGTTCTGTAGCTTCCCAGCTTAGATATGCACTGTTTACATCTACATGGTAAATCAATCTTTCCATATATACTACCACCAATGTTTTTCTTCAGAAAACACTTTCCTTCTTCTCTGATTTTGATCGTAAATCAGAGAGTAGATTTACGTGCCTCACAAAATTCTGTAAAAATATAAGACCTCCATCTAAAAACAGAAGCCTTATATCTTGATTTTTCTTATTCTTTAATATCATCTGCTACAGTTTCATCCAGCGGTTCTTCTTCTTTCAATTCTGTCTCATAAGGTGCTGATGTTCCACAATTCGGACAGTAATTACTTGTGGCTGACATTTCTGTTCCACATTCCGGACATGAAATCTTTTCATTCAGCAGTTTCAATTCTTTTTCCTTTTGTGCTAAAGATTCTTCTACCGATCCCAAAGCTGTAAATACATCTTCGAAATCTTTTTCATAATCATCTCTATGAAGTTCAATATAAATCTGTCCGATTTTGTTGGTCAAATCACGAATTTCCAGTTTATCCTGTCTAATCTGTTCTTTTAAAGCCAGTATATCTGCCGCTTTCTTAGCTTTTTCAGCAGTCAATTGTCCTGCCGCTGTTAAATCTTTTTTTAATTTATCAAAAAATGCCATCTTTATTTCCTCCTTTTTCTTTTTATTATACTACAATTATTTTTGAATGTGGAAAAATTTATAAACAAAAAAATCTGATAATCTCTTAATAAAGAATATCAGATATAACTATTGAGTCATTATTTGAATGCATAAAAACATATCCAGAAATTAATAATGCTCAAAAACCATAAGAATAATAGCTTTTGAGCATATCTAAAAATAGTCCATAGGGGAATCGAACCCCGTAAAGAAATCTCTATATTCTTTTTATTATAAGAAATATTTTCACTTTCGCCTTGAATGATTTTGACTCATATTGAATGATTCGTTAAATAATTTGTATATTTGAGAATATCTTATCCTTTTCCGTATCATCATAATGGTCATAATAATAATGATTTTTTGTTGTCTCAATATCAGTATGCCCCATTTGTGATATGATGATATCCTCCGGAACGCCATTATCAATCAAACAAGAGGCGTATGTCTTTCGAATCTTATGCGGAGATTTTACCGGCATATTTAATTTTTTGCAGATATATCTGAGTCTGCACTGGAACTGATACGTCTTCATCCTTTCTCCATTTTTTTGAAAAAGCCATTGCTGCCCTGATGCCATCTGCACAGCTTTCTTCAGAAAAAAGATAAAGTCATCCTGGACACGCACATCCCGGATTCCCGCTTCTGTTTTTGGAAAGGCTCTTACTTCATATACATACTTTCCTTTACGAGCTTCATAGCATATCTCTGTTTTGGTAATACGAATCTTGTTATCGGAAATATCACCCGGCTTTAATGCAGCCAGTTCTCCAATGCGAAGACCAGATGCAAATATAATCAATAATCCCAGATTACATGTATCCATATGTTCTTTCAGATATTCCACCATGATTTCCCGTTCCTTGTCGGTATATACCTGTGTTGTTTTTTCTGGTTTTCAGAAATCGTTTTTTGATAATTCCAAACCATCCAATACATCATTTATCCGAAAGTCAACAAGCTTCTTCTTTTTCGCCCTGTTCCATATACCACGGACCAAAATCCTTACATTCGAAAAAGATTTGGCTGTCATATTGTTAGCAAATACCATATCAACAAGAAAATCATCCAGCTCACATTCATTAATGTTTTTTATCTTTCTGTTTGATAAAGTAGACAGATACTTTTTATAATCTCTCTTATAACGGTCCACTGTCTGATTCTGAATGTTGCGAGAATGTTTCGTCTCAAGCCATTCATTGAACAGCTGTTTTACTGTTGGATTTTCTTCCTGGTCTTTCCAATATTTTATAACGACTTCCTCAATTTCTTTTTTGGTATTCCTCTTCCGCTGCCTTCTCCCCTTTTCATCATCTGGCAGATAGGTATACCATTTTTTATCATTGCCCTGATATATCCTATATGGATGTTTGTCTAATATCTCTTGCCTATTCCTCATTTCGATCTTTTCTCGTATGAGTGCCAAATCAATCATATCATTATCAGATATATACCGCAATATTTCGTCATTAAATTTTTTCGCTGTTTCCTCTATTAAATCTCCTCCCATATCTGTAAAAAGATTATTGGCTTATCAGCTGGATTTCTGACAAGCCTTAATCTGATTTTCATATAACTTATACACTTGGTTTACCTGCGGCAAGCAGCCCATTGATATGTACTCATTTCTTC
>JAQYIU010000076.1 GCA_028721415.1 Lachnospiraceae bacterium
AACAGATACCAGATTTAATCCAACACCGGCTGCCAGAGTAAATCCAACAAAGAATGGGATAAAGTCTGTCACTTTGTTTACTACCTGTTTTAAAAGAATGGCAATTCCGACACAAGGTAACATGCTACCTACAGTAAATAAAGTTTTCATTGCAAGACCATCCATTGGAAGGGTTGCTTTGATGGTTTCTACTACAGGTACACCTAATTTACACATTACGAGAGTTGGAATAAAACTACAGATTAAGTGAGAAATCCAAGGGAAAACCATATCTACCAGATATAATCTCTTAAATTCTCCTTTTTCAACGGCCTGCCATCCGATATGCTGCCATACCAGGTTGATGGTTGCTGTTCCGTAGAATAATACGGTTCCAAGAGTTCCTACCATCGCACCGAAGGAAGTTGCCATCGCAACACCCTGTGCGGATGCAGGATCTAAGCCATAGGAATCCAATGCAAGCATTGCCAGAGGAATACCGATATAAGATACCGCACGAACATCGGCAGATACGGTTCCACCTGGGGTTACCAGTGCGATATATACAACCTGCATTGCAGCACCTACCATGATTCCGGCAGGAATGTTTCCAAGAATAATACCGCAGACAAGACCAGCTACCAACGGACGACCTAATGTATAGTTACCAATGGCACTTCCTCCCATACCAGGCATACTGGCAAGGCAGGCAAAGATACCTAAAATCACTGCTTGTATCCAACTAATTGTCATGATTTTTTCTCCTTTATATGATTTTATTTGAAGCCAAACTGACCTCTGAACTTATCCCATGTTCCAATGGAAGTTTCTTTTACCAAAGCGAATTCGATTTCATATCCTGCCTGGTAAATTGCTTCTAAAGCTTCTGCTTCTTCCTGAGTGATGGACTGGTTATTTCCCAGTTTCACTGCACCTGGACGATCATTACATGGTCCAACGATGACTTTTTTCACATCACTTGGAATAAATCCATCATCTACCAGAATCTTTTTCATCTGAATCGGATCTTTGGTAATCAGGAAATACTGATCTTTACTATCCAGTACTTTCTGGTTTTTCTCTTTCCATGCATCGTAAGTCCAGACAAATGTTTTCTTTGTGCTGGCACTCTTATAAGCCATTTTTAAAGCTTTTGTGTTTGCTGCTCTGTCATTTACAGCGATCAGGCCGTCACATGGATATTCTAATGACCAACGGGTAACAGTCTGACCATGAATCATACGGTCGTCAATTCTTAAAAATGATACAGACATCTTATTTCCTCCTTTTCGCAATATTAAATGTCATCTTCTTCGTCACCATCTGAACTTTCCAATACAAATTCTTTAATTGCATTTTTAGCTTCGCTGATCAGTGCGTCCTTTAACACGTCTGTATCAACGTCGTCCTTCATGATGGTTGCAGTTAATGCCATTGCCAGGTTCATACCGCCAAATACAATGGTCTGTCCTTCCAGTCCTTTTTTGGAAATCTGTTCCAATGCATTTGTCATCGGAGATCCTCCAATGATGTCTCCCAGAAGAATGATTTCATCCTCTTCTTTGATACCAGCGATTGCAGCCTGGAAGTTCTCAGCAAACTGATCAGCACTCATGCCGTCTTCCAGACCAACACTGATAACATCTTCTCTTTCTCCGCCTGCAAGCATTGCCAGAACACTTTTCAGACCAGGTGCAAATGTACCATGACTGACTAATACTACATACTTCATATTGCTCTCCTTTCTTTCTCTTTTTTGTGAGTTTATTGTAACAATTGCATAAAAAAAAGACATCTGCAATTTGTCACCATTGACCCTTTGCAGATGTCATCACTTTTTCTTACAAATGTATATGTTTTTTTTATTTTTCCATGACAAATGTCATTTTTTCAGGGGATTTCTTTTCAATATTCTTTCAACATCCTATCAATCTTCTTTTTTAATTTTAAAAGATTCATGTCGAAATCCCCTTCTTCCAGAAACAGTTTTAATATTTCTCCATCCATATAATCCATTATCGTATCATATTGCTGGAATTTTTCTTTTTTGGCAGCTCGCTCCATGATCTCATTCAATAGTGAAACCTGCACACTTGTATCATTTCCAATACTATCTTTTAAGAATTTCTCTGTCTGTTCTGAATCAGTCACCTCTTTTAATGCAGAAAGTCCCTTGGAATACTGGAATATTTTCTGCTGTACCTCCTGATCATAGGTTAATTTTTTCAGAAAATTCCATGCGATCACACTATTTTTCGACCGCGCATTAATTCCCATTAACAGAGTCTCCGCTTCTGATAGATTCTCTCCATCCGGTCCTTCCGGAAGAGGAATGCAATCCCACTGAAAATCAAAATATTTATTTATTTTCCATGGATAAGGCTTGTAAGTACGAAACTCCGAAAAAGACATTGGTCGAAAGGCAATCTGTCCTTTATCGAAGTCATCCGAAGTAGGATTTTGTTTTCCGGATAACAGATAAATGTCTCTGGCAAACAAAATGGCATTTTCTATGGAATCATTCGTTAGGTTACAAACCGTTCCACTCTCGTCGAATATATCTCCCCCATTACTGTAAATGGCATCGATCCAACTATAGTCATAAACTCCAAACTGATCAACCTTTCCATCCCCATCAATATCTTTTGTGATTTTCTGGCAAATCTCATAAAAATCGTCCCAAGTCCAACTGTTGTCCGGCAATGTAAGATTATTTTTCTTTAACAAGGTTTTATTCACCAACATCAACATCGGAACACTTTCATACGGCAGGGCATACTGATGTCCCTCATAGGTTCCGGCATCATAACACCCTTGATAATATTTCTGCTTATCAAAAGAATAATCAGCTTCCAGCATGGTATCCAGATTTTTTAAAACTCCCACCGAAGCAAATGTAGTGAAATCTTCCGGTAATACCATAAAAACATCCGGTAAGGTACCATTTAACGATTGTCTGGAAAGCCATTCGGAGTAATCTTCTTTTAAAATTCCACTGGTATAGCGTATTTCTACATTGGGATATTCTTTTTCAAATTCTTCTATGGCCTCATCAATGAGTTTATAACAATCATCATTGGGAACATCCGACTGATTTCCGGAAAACATACCAAAAGTAATCACGGTTTTACCTGATTTCGGAATCAGATAAGAAACACCTGCAATCAAACTGATCAATAATCCTGCCAGGCACAGATTCTTCCACCATACCGTCATCTTCTTCATACATTCTTTCCTCTGTATTTGGCTCCGGACTGTACTTCCCAGATGGCAAGTTGCGTCCGGTCTCTGAGTCCGGTTTTACTTAAAACCGTGCTGATATAATTTCTCACAGTTCCTTCGGATAATCCGATATGCTCTGCTATTTCTTTGTTGGACATGCCTCGTCCCACATATTTTACGATTTCCCATTCCATCTCTGTAAGTTTCTCTATATTATCTGCCTCTATCATGACATCATAGTGACTCTGTGCCATCTCAGAGAATAATTCTACCACTTTTGAGGCAATTTCCGGATTGATCATGGCTCCGCCGCCATGAACCACATGGATTGCTTTTTCCAGTTCATCTACCGAAATTCCTTTTAACAGATAGCCGCTGGCACCATATTTTAAAGCACTGAACACATATTTTTCATCGTCAAAAGTTGTCAGCACAATAATCTTAATATCCGGATATTTTTCTTTCATGAGCTTGGTACATTCCACCCCATCCATGACAGGCATACGAATGTCCATTAAAATAATATCCGGCTTCTCTTTAGCAACAAATTTTAATGCTTCGGTTCCATCACAAACTGTTCCGATCACATCAATTTCTTCTTTTAAACCAAGGATAATGCCCAGACTTTGTCTGATCAGCTCCTGGTCGTCTGCTATAAGTACTTTTATCATTTTTCATTCCTCCATCGAATCGGCAATCGCACTATGATCTGAAAACCAAGATAACTGCTGCATTTCACAGTGCCATGAAGCATTTCCACTCGCTCTCTCATATGAGTGAGTCCAAATCCATCCTTAATATCATCACACCCCACTCCATTATCCCGGATTCTGATCAGCAGCCACATGTCAACTTTTTTTAAATTAACAAAGACTTTTGTGGCGTGTCCATGGCGAATTGCATTGGTAATTCCTTCCTGAATGATTCGATAAATGGTGTCCTCTTCATCTTCTTCAAACTGAAGAGTCGGCAAAAATGAATGAAATTCCACAGAAACTTTGGACGCATCTCTGGCATCTTCTATTAATTTTTGAATAGCACTTTCCAGAGATTCTTTTTCCAGAGTATCGGGACGAAGTTTCTTCATCGATCGCCGCACATCCTTAAGTCCTTGTCTTGCTACATTAGAGATGATATGTAACTGCTTTTTGGTTTCATCCACGGAATAATCAATCAGAGCAATACAGGCATCAATTCCCGCCGAAAGTCCGGTCATGGTATGTCCTAAGGTATCATGGATTTCCCTTGCAATACGGTTTCTCTCCTCAACCTCTCCCATCTGTTTCTGCATGGCTGCATAGTCCTTTAATTGATTATTCATTGCAAAAAGCTGGACATTGGCTTCTTCCAGCTGACGATTTAATTCTGTCACACGCTCTTTTTCCCGGATCTGATCCATCATATAAATAATCATATATGCAATAAACAAAATGGTGTTGGCCGATGTCATAAAATTCAGGATTCCGGTCATCAGCATGCGCTGTTGTGTTGTATAGATATTCAGCAGTTCCTGAAATGAAATCATTTTCAAACCAATTGAGGCAATATCATAATCTGCAAAAATATAGAGTAATCCCATGATAATCAGAAAAACCTTCTGGTTATTTTTATCACGAATCAAAACAACAATATCCGCCACCGCAAACAAGATAATGCCTTTGTATCCCATATAAACACAGCAGATCACTACACAACACAAAATGATTTCTATCAGGCATATGAGCTGTGAAGAAAAAACACTCTTTGATTGCTGGCGGTTATTCACGATCCACCCAAGACCGAACAAGGCCAGGTACATCACGACCATCGTTTTTACCGGATTCATCGGTAAATATGTAATATGATTCAAAAAGGATCTTGCGGTATAAGTCGTACTCACTTTATTTATGGTATACATAATTACCAGAGCCAGAAAAGTCAGAACTACAAAATTTAAAATACCCATAATTGATTTTAACAGTATTAAACTTTTTTGATTTTTCGAATCCATCCTGATCTCCTATTGCCATCGATTGGTATCGTACTGCTCTACATTTTCCTCGGTAATCAATTCAACCGGTATGGTAACGGATTGTTCCGCTTCTTTTCCATTCAGTAAATCATACGCTGCTTCCATGACCTTTTGTCCCATTTTTCGCGGATACTGCACAGCTGTTCCGGTCATTTTACCTTCTGAAATGAGCTTTTTCGCTTCCGGTGAACCATCCACTCCATACACAAGAACCTCCCGTTGGTAATTTCTACTGTCCAAAGCCGCAAGTGCTCCCATGGCAGTCGGATCATTCAATGCCATAATCACATCAATGTCCAAATAAGTATCCACCACTTTCTCTACTTTCGGCAATGAACGCTCAATCTGTCCCTGAGTATCTTCTGTCGTCAGAATCTTATATTCGCTATGTCCCTCTATGGTATCCATAAACCCCTGTATACGATCTCTTCCTGATTTTGTCCTGTTATGGGTGAGCAAAACGATATTGGCCTCTTTCCGTTTCTCCATCATATCCCGGGCGCACAGCACCCCAGCCTGATAATTATCCGTGGTGATCGTCACATCAACCATGTCCGTATCGTAAACTGCCGTGTCCACCACAATTACCGGAACGCCTGCCTTTTTGGCCGCGTCCAGCCCTTTTTGAACGCCGATCCAGTCGACGGGATTTAAAATAATCAGATCCACATTCTGCTCGATCAGATAGGAAATCTGATCATTTTGTTTCTCCTGATCCAAAGCCGGATCCAAGGTGATCAAATGATCTCCTTTCTCCTCCGCAATCTGCTGAATCTCACTATTTACAACATCATAAAACTGATTATTCAGCGTCATGTAAGTTGCTCCGATAATATGATTTTTTCTCCCATATTGATTGCCATATAAGACAAACCCTTTCAAATAAAATGAAAAAAACAAACCGATCAGACACAATAATCCGCCTCGCAGGAATAATTTCGTCCATTTATTTTCCTTTTTATCATCCATGCAATATTCACCTGTTACCTATTTTACTTATCTTCTCTCGGTCTGATTATACAATGGAATCCCGCTATTGTGAAGATAGCTTTTTGTTCGGAAAGTGATGTACCGTACGACTCCTGAAAACAGACCTCATATTCTCTCTGTCTCGGCAGACGAAAAAACATCCGGCAAGCAGGCTTTTGCATTTATGCAGGATTGACTGATTGTCGGATGTTTTTTGGCTTTTGCCGTCGTCTGTTTCTCGATTTTTAATTATTCTCTTCTTTCTGTTGCAGCTGGAGATACTGCCTCATCTCTATGATCGGCATTCCATTATTGCGGATATAGTCTTCCGTAATGATGACTCTTCCAATATTATCATCTTTCGGAATCTCGTACATGATATCCAGCATGAATTTCTCGATGATGGCACGAAGGGCTCTGGCTCCCGTATTTTTTTCCATGGCTTTCTGGGCAATGGCACGGAGAGCTCCGTCTTCGAACTGCAGGTCTACTTCATCCAGTGCCAGGAGTTTCTGGTACTGCTTGAGAATGGCATTTTTCGGCTCTTTCAAGATATCTACCAGCATATCTTCGGAGAGCGAATCAAGGGTAAAGAGAATCGGCAGTCTTCCGATAAATTCCGGTACCATACCAAATTTTCTTAAATCTTCGATGGTCACATACTGTAACAGGTTCTTTTCATTATCGTATTTATCCTTAAGATCGGCAGCAAATCCGATGGATGAGGATTTATTGAGACGCTCTTTGATGATGTTTTCCAAATCCGGGAACGCTCCGCCACAGATGAATAAAATATTTCTGGTGTTCATCATGGTGGTCGGAACCATGGCGTTTTTGGAGCTGGCTCCGATCGGCACTTCCACCTCACTGCCTTCTAACAGTTTTAAAAGAGCCTGCTGAACGGATTCTCCGCTCACATCGCGGCTGGTAGTGTTTTTCTTTTTGGCAATCTTGTCAATCTCATCGATGAAGATGATGCCGGTTTCTGCCTTCTCCACATCATTGTCGGCATTGGCGAGCAGCTTGGAAAGCACGCTCTCCACGTCATCTCCGATGTAGCCGGCTTCCGTTAAGGAAGTGGCATCACAAATGGCAAGAGGTACATTTAAGAGTCTTGCCAATGTTTTTACCAGATGGGTCTTTCCACATCCGGTCGGTCCGATCATCAGCATGTTGGATTTGTCGATTTCGATCTCATCCATGGTGTTGGTGATTACTCGTTTATAGTGGTTGTAAACGGCAACGGACATGACTTTTTTGGCATAGCTCTGCCCGATGACATATTCATCCAGCTTTGCTTTAATCTGATGAGGCGCCGGTATATTCTTGATGGACAGCTTTTCCTCTGCCGGTTTTTCTTTTTTCTTTTTCTTCTTCGCTTTTTTCGGCTTCACTTGCTGTCCGGTCATAGATCCGGAAAGAAGATCCCCCAGATTCATGTTTCGGATACTGTTCAAATCCATATTGGATAAGTCTACGAATTGAATTCCTCCATTGTTAAATCCGGAACCGAAGGTATCAAAGGATTTCTGCATACAGTCGGTGCACACGCTCATATTATTTGGCATGCGTACCAGCTTGGCTCCCTGTGACTCGGTGCGATGGCAGATACAGCAATAATCGGTATCTTTTTTCTTTGGTTTATCGTCTCCATCACTATCAACGATCTCACCATCCACTTCTTCGATTTCCTCTTCATCCTCTTCGTCATCCAGTTCTTCGGATTCCTCTCCCTCCTCTTGTGCAGAATCATTTTCCTGTAATAAGAAAGCGGTTTCTTCTTCCTGTTGTGAAGGAGTCAGAATCGTTTTTTCTTCATCTGGTGTCATAAATAAATTTTCTTTTATCATTTCTGATACTCCTGTCGTTTCTTTTGATTATTTTCCCAAATTTATCTGATATAATTATAATTTATTTCCTGTTTTGAAAATATTTTTTCAGGATTGCTTCTCCCACAATCAGATCTTCCGGTGTCGTGATTTTAATATTATCATAACTTCCCGGAATCATCTTTACTCTGCGGTTGCCGTATCGCTCCATGACCATGGCATCGTCAGTGACGGTATTGTCACCGGCCTCTATCATTTTCTTATAGGCCTCTCTGATTTCCGGCAAAACAAAACACTGCGGTGTCTGCACCTGCCACATCCGGCTCCTGTCCGGTGTATCCACTGCAAAATTGTCATCATCCACCATTTTTATGGTGTCTTTTACCGGCATGGCCATGACACAGGCTTTATACTCTTTTACCGCTTCTATCGATTGATTTACCTGTTCTGGGGTAAGAAAGGCTCTTGCGCCATCCTGAATGAGTACACAGGTTTCTCCTTCCCCCTCTTCAGCGGCACAAAGTCCAAGATAAACAGAATCGTATCTTTCTTTCCCTCCGGCAATCACTTTGGAAACTTTCTGATACTGATATTTTTTGACAATTTCTTCTCTGGCAAATGCAATCTCATCCGGACCAACAACCAGTATAATTTCATCCACGTGACTGCTTTCAAAAGAATCCAGTGTGTAGGTGATGATCGGCCTCCCCAACAATTCCAGATATTGTTTTTGTATTTTGGAATGCATTCGGCTGCCTTTTCCTGCTGCCAGAACAACCGCAATCACTTTTGTTTTCATTTGTTATTTAACGCTCCCCAATTTTCAGATTCGGCACGGCATTGAGATTCCAGCCGTCCCGAACACCTTTCCTGTATTCATAATAACCTGCCACACCGATCATCGCTGCATTATCGGTACAGTAAACCGGTGATGGATAATAAAACGTAATCCCGTTTTTTTCACATTTTTTCTTCATCTGTTCTCTGAGAGAACTGTTGGATGCAACGCCTCCGGCAATGGCTACCTTCGTGATACCAATGCGTTTTGCCGCTGCCACCGTATGTTCTGTCAACACATCAATGACTGCCTGCTGGAAGGAAGCTGCCACATCTGCCCGGTTTACTTTGATTCCTTTCATCTCACACTGATTGAGATAATTTAAAACCGATGATTTCAGGCCACTGAAGCTGAAGTCATCCGGTGAGCCGGATATTTTGGCTCTCGGAAATGTGATCGCATTCTTATCTCCTTCTCTCGCCAGCTTGTCAATCTTTGGTCCGCCGGGATATCCGAGCCCAATAGCTCTTGCAACTTTATCAAAGGCTTCGCCTGCTGCATCATCTCTGGTACGACCAATGATCTCATACTCTCCATAATCCTTTACCAGAACCAGGTGGGAATGACCTCCCGACGCCACCATGCATAAAAATGGCGGTTCCAGTTCTTTATGTTCAATATAATTGGCACTGATATGTCCCTCGATATGATGAACCCCAATCAATGGTTTCTTTGCAGCATAGGCAAGAGCTTTCGCCTCCGCCACACCGACCAGCAGAGCTCCCACCAGCCCCGGTCCATAAGTCACCGCAATGGCGTCAATGTCATCCAATGTCACTCCGGCTTCCTTAAGAGCTGTCTCAATGACCGGATTGATTTTCTCAATATGTTTTCTTGAAGCGATTTCCGGAACCACACCTCCGAAAACCGTATGAAGTTTAATCTGGGTATAAATTGTATTGGATAAGATTTCTCTTCCATTTTTTACTACTGCCGCGGCAGTCTCATCACAAGAGGTTTCTATTGCCAGCACCAGCACATCTTTCTTTTCCTGTTCCATCCTTTCACTTCCATTTCTATTGCTCTTCTTCAAAGGCAAGGGTGATACTCATCCCATCTTTTCCTGCCTGACTTTCCGGAAAAATCTCCTGAACCTTTGCCATATACTCATCGGGTCTTACCAGAGACGGACTATAATGAGTCAGCCACATCTGCTTAACTTTTGCTTTTTTTGCCAGTTCTGCAGCTTCGTAGAATGTCATATGTTTATATTCCACTGCTTTTTGCTGTTTATCCGGCTCTCCGTACATTCCCTCACAGATAAATAAGTCAGAATCCACTGCGTGTTCCACGATAGAAGCCGTTGGCCGAGTATCTGTGGTGTAGGTACATTTGATTCCCTTTCTCGGTGGACCCATAACGAGATCTCCCGTGAGCACCCGATCCGGAAGCTCGATGGTTTCTCCCTTCTGAAGCCGATTCCAGTACTTCATCTCCACCTGATTTTCTTTGGCTCTGTTCACATCAAATTTGCCGGCCCGGTCAATTTCAATGGTGTAACCGTAACATAGTACATTGTGATTTACCCGAAAAGCCCGGATGCGATACCCATCCAGTTCAATAGTTTCTGATTTTTCTTTTAATTCCCGAAATTCAATGGGAAATGGAAGATCCGGCGCGATCACGCGCAGTGAGTTTACCACCCGCTCCAGTCCTTTCGGACCGATCATCAATAGCGGTTCGGTTCTCTGAGCATTTCCCAAAGTCAAAAGCAATCCTGGCAGACCACTGATATGATCTGCATGATAATGAGTAAAACAGATGACATCTATGGGTTTAAAACTCCAGCCCTTTTCCTTAATGCCAACCTGCGTTCCCTCACCGCAATCTATCAAAATGCTGCTTCCATTATATCTCGCCATCAAAGACGTCAGTTTGCGATATGGCAAAGGCATCATACCCCCACAGCCAAGCAAACACAATTCCAGCATAACATCCCTCTCTTTTCATTTCCTGTCACCTGTCACATTCTGTTTACGAACAGGTATCTATTTTAAAGTAATTCTGTCTGCATTCTGATTTCAACCGGAACGGCAAAATTATCTCTCCAGCGATCATAACAAGATTCACATAGAACAAAGCGGTGAATCTCACCATCTTTTTTTGAAAAAAATCCCCATTCCTTTTCCACAAACAGATAGTCCTCTCTCTCCGTTTTCGGTTCAAGAGTAATCTGTTTTCCACAGCAATTACATATTACCTGCTGATTCTGTTTTTCCATTTTGTACCTCCCTGGTTATTCGTCTTTCCATGGTGTCAGTTTCTTCACTGGTACATTATAAGACAAAAAGTCGAAATCCTGATTAGTAACTATTGGTATTCTCCCAGACCATGATAAATGCATCTTCCCGTGGTTTCTCATAGTAACCCTTCCTGCGGTCAATTTCTTTGAAGCCTGCATTTTGATACAGGCATATCGCAGCTTCGTTGGATACCCGCACTTCCAGAAAAATGCGATTGATCTGTTTCTGATCTGCTCTTATCAGCAATTGTTGTATTAACTGTTTTCCAATCCCCTTTTTTCTCATTACCGGGCTCACCGCCACATTGGTGATATCTGCCTCATCAAAGACAGCTTTCATTCCAATATATCCGATGATCTCACAACCATCGGATGCTACCAGACTGGTATATCCTTCCACCCGGAACATATCCTCCAGACTTTCCAGGGACCAGGGAACCGAAAAACATTGTTTCTGAAGATTCCAGACATCCTGGCAATCTTCTTTTTTCATCTCACGAATCTCTGTCATTCCAGTGTTTGTCCTTTTGCTTCCAGTTCCCGTTCTGCCTGAGATTTGCGCAGATAAACCGGTGCGTGATCCGCAGCTGTTTCCAGTTTGCCTTCTCTGATATAATCAAAGGCTCTCATCCCCACCGCTCCGGCTCTTTGTCTGCTCATATGAGCGGGTGCATAATCGTGTTCCACCTGAATCTTACTCTCAATGATATCCTTGTATACAGGAACTCCATCTCCAAGAAAGATTACTTTTCTTCCTGTTTTATTACATTTTTCAATAATTTCTTCCACTGGACACGCCATCTGGTTTTCCAATACCTGCAATTTTCCACTGGCGAATTCATAGAGTCCTGTATACACCTGTTTTCTTCTGGCATCCATCATCGGACAGATGAGTGCATCCGCACCATAAAGATTGCAGGCGATTCCTTCCAGCGTCGGAACAGATACCACCGGTTTGCCAAGGGCCAACCCCAGGCCTTTCACCGTTGCAGAGCCGATTCTAAGGCCCGTAAAGGAACCCGGTCCGGCCGCCACGGCAATGGCGTCAATATCTCCAAGATCCAGATCCGTCATCTTCACGATCTCATCGAGCATCGGCAGAAGTGTCTGTGAATGTGTCTTTTTATAATTCAATGTATATTCTGCAATTAATTGTTCTTCTTCCAGAATTGCGACCGATGCCACAAGACCGGAACTGTCAAATGCAAGTATTTTCATCGAATCTCCTTTCTGGTAATCAAACGATAATCAAATCCTTTCGATAAATCCTTTTCAATGGTAATCTCTGTTCGTTCTTCCGGCAGAAGTTCATCGATGAGATTGGCCCACTCAATAAAGCAGACGCCTTCTCCTTCCATGTATTCATCAAATCCGATCTCATACATTTCTTCCGGATCCGCAATGCGATACACGTCGAAATGATAAAAAGGAACTCTGCCTTCTTCATATTCTTGAACGATGGTAAAGGTCGGGCTACTCACCGGCTCTGTAATGCCAAGTCCTTCTGCAAAACCCTGGGTAAAAACTGTCTTTCCGACTCCCAGATCTCCATACAGACAAAAAACCTGTCCGGCTTTCGCTTCCTGCCCGCATTGTTTTCCGTAAGCAAATGTATCTTCTGCACTAAAGCTTTCTATTTTCATGTTCTGTTACCTGTTTTTCATTCTCTTAATAAACTGATTGATCTGCTCTGTTCGGGCTCCCATACCAGATGTCGGAATAAGATGGGCATTAATCTTATTTGTATATAATACTGTGACAGATTTCAGGAATACACATTTCTGAATACGTTTCCACTCTATATCCACAGCTTCTGTTCCCAACTCCAGATGAACGCCCCACTCATCAATCATAAAGTGGAAGATTTCCTGGTATAATGGATTGGAATTAATGGCTTTTTTCCCTCTTGTCCATGTAGAAAATGGAATGAATAAAATGACAACTGCTGCCATTGCCACAGCGAATATGGCATTGCTGTCTCCTCTGACAAATGCCATCACCGGCCAGATAATAGCTATCAGATACGCAGCGATCATCAATGGCTGTCTGAAATTATGAGAGAATAAGAAAGCAAGAAATTCTTTTTCCGTAATTTTGGCATCAATATAATAATGTTCCCCTGTCGGATCCATCATTTTCTTTACTTCTCCCTCGACTTCCACTTCTTCTTCCTCAGCAGCATCTTCGGAGATTACTGCCATCTGTGGCTCTTCTTCAAGAATTGCTTCTGGCTGTTCCTCCTGTGGCACTTCAGGCTCAAAGACTTCTGTCACATTGTTTTCTTCCATACCGGTTTCCAACGGTTCTTCTGTTTCCCCAAGATCAGCAAGATTCATTTTACTGATTTTCTCAAAGCTTTTCATAGAACATCCTTCTTTCTATTATTGATTCAATTTCATGGATAACTGGATTCTCTTTTTGGAAAGATCCACACTAAGTACCTTCACATCGACCACATCTCCGACACTGACAACTTCCATAGGATGTTTGATAAATCGGTCTGTCATCTGGGAAATGTGCACAAGACCATCCTGGTGAACACCGATATCCACAAAGGCTCCAAAATCAATGACATTTCGAACGGTTCCCTTGAGTACCATTCCTTCTTTTAAATCTTTCATCTCAAGAACATCGGTTCTTAAAATCGGTTTTGGCATATCATTTCTTGGATCACGACCCGGTTTTTCCAACTCGTCAACAATATCCGAGAGCGTGAGGGTTCCCACATTTAACTCGTCAGCCATCTGATCCATATTTTTTATTTTTTTCCTTAAATCTGTCAATTCTCCGGCAGCAATCTGCTCCTTTTCATATCCCATGGTATACAGCAGTCTTCTCGCCGCTTCATAGGATTCCGGGTGAACCCCCGTGTTATCCAGTGGATTATCTCCGCCGGAAATCCGCAGGAATCCGGCACATTGTAGAAAGGCTTTTGGTCCCAGTTTGGCAACCTTCTTAAGTTCTTCTCTGGAATGGAAGGTTCCGTTTGCCTCCCGGTATGCCACAATATTTTTGGCAACCGTTTTGCTGATTCCGGAGATGTAAGATAACAGCGATACAGAGGCAGTATTTAAATCTACTCCGACACTGTTTACACAATCCTCCACAACCCCATGGAGAGTTTCTTCTAATTTCTTCTGGTTCATATCATGCTGATATTGTCCAACCCCAATAGCTTTTGGATCTATTTTCACCAGTTCCGCCAGAGGATCCTGCAGTCTTCTTGCGATTGATGCGGCACTTCTTTGTCCTACATCAAATTCCGGGAATTCTTCCGTCGCCAGCTTGCTGGCAGAATATACGGAAGCACCTGCCTCATTGACGATTACATAAGAGACTTTTTCCGGAATCTCTTTTAACAGTTCGGTAATCACCTGCTCAGATTCTCTGGATGCAGTTCCATTTCCCACACTGATCAGCGTAATATGATATTTGCGAATGAGGCTGTGTACCTTCTTTTTGGCTTCTTCTACCTTAAACTGAGGTGCTGTCGGATAAACCACAACGGTATCCAGCACTTTTCCGGTTGGATCTACGACCGCAAGTTTACATCCGGTACGGAACGCCGGATCCCATCCGAGTACCGTCTGTCCTTTAATCGGCGGCTGCATAAGCAACTGCTTTAAATTCTTACCAAACACGGTAATGGCACCTGCCTGCGCCTGTTCGGTAAGCTCATTGCGGATATCTCTCTCAATCGCGGGAGCGATGAGACGGCGATATCCATCTTCAATGGCTTCTTTTAATAAATTTTCCGTAAAAGAATTCTCACCCTGAATCATGGTTTTATTTAAAGCGTGGATAATCTGTGCTTCCGGTGCCTCTACTTTTACATTCAAATACTTCTCTTTCTCTCCGCGATTGATGGCGAGAACCCGGTAACCGGTCATTTTCGAAAGAGGTTCTCTGAAGTTGTAATACATCTCATAAACAGATTCTGCCTTTTCATCTCTGGCTTTTACGGTCAAAAAGCCTTCTTTCATGGTCCACTGACGAATGCTCTTTCTGTAATCCGAGTGATCGGCTACCATCTCTGCGATGATATCTTTTGCACCGGCAAGGGCATCCTGTACTGTCTCCACTCCCTTTTCAGCATTCAGATAAGCTTCCGCTTCTTTTTCCATCGACTGTCTGGTCTTCTGTAAAAGAAGGATGTTGGCCAGTGGTTCCAGGCCTTTCTCTTTTGCCATAAGCGCGCGGGTTCTCTTTTTCGGACGATAAGGACGATACAGATCATCTACCGCAACGAGAGTTACCGCTGCCTGAATGGTTTTTTCCAGTTCTTTGGTGAGTTTGCCCTGCTCGTCAATGGCATGAATAACCTGGGCTTTCTTTTCTTCCAGATTCCGCAAATACTGCAGTCTCTCATGAAGATTACGCAGAACCTCATCATTGAGAGCTCCCGTCACTTCTTTTCGATACCTTGCGATAAAAGGAATCGTATTGCCTTCATCGATCAGTTTTACTGCGGCTTCTGCCTGACTGTCTTTTATATGAAGCTCTGCTGCGAGCTGTTTGATAATATCCATAAAAATATACTCCTGTCTTCCCCTGTTAAATTTAAAATCACGAATCAGATTCGTCCCTGTTAAAATTAACGATTGTCATCGGAAGACTCTCTCTGCAGTGTTGTAATATAGCGCAGATATGCGTTCATAAACGGATCCAGATTGCCATCTAAAACACTCTGAACATTCCCGATCTCTTCGTTGGTTCTGTGATCCTTTACCAACGTGTACGGCTGCATCACATAGGAACGGATCTGATTGCCCCATCCGTTGTCCGTCACTTCTCCACGGATATCGGAAAGTTTCTCTTTATTCTCCTGTTCTTTGATCAGATACAGCTTTGCCTTGAGCATCTGCATCGCTTTATCTTTATTTTTGTGCTGCGAACGCTCATTCTGACATTGTACCACCACGCCTGTTGGAATGTGAGTGATTCGTATTGCCGAATCCGTCTTGTTAATATGCTGACCACCGGCACCGCTGGAACGGTAGGTGTCAATCCGGATATCTTCATCCGCGATCTCAACGGACAAATCTTCTTCAATATCCGGCATAACATCACAGGAAGCAAAGGATGTCTGTCTCTTTCCTGCTGCATTAAATGGTGAGATACGAACCAGACGATGGACACCCTTCTCTGATTTCAGATAACCAAAGGCATTCTCCCCGTTCACTTCAAAAGTAATGGATTTGATTCCCGCTTCGTCTCCGTCCAGATAATCCAGGACTTCTGTCTTAAAGCCATGGCTTTCCGCCCATTTGGTATACATACGATAAAGCATCCCTGCCCAGTCACAGGATTCTGTGCCACCGGCACCGGCATGAAGGGTCACAATGGCATTGTCTCTGTCATACTCTCCACTGAAAAGAGTCTGAATCTTCATATTCTGAAATGCGTTCTCAAATTCATCCAGCATTTCTTTGATTTCCGGAATCAGGCTCGCATCATTTTCTTCATTGCCCATCTCAATCATGGTGGCAATGTCATCAACCGCTTCCGTCAGTTCATGAAAAGAAGCCATGGTATCCTTAAGCCCTTTTAATCGTTTTGTGATCTCCTGTGCTTTTTCGGCATCCGACCAGAAATCCCCGGCTTCCATCTCTGCCTCTAATTCCTGAATGATTTTTTCTTTTTTATCCAGTTCCAGAGAAAGCCGCAGTTCTTCCAGAGGTTCTTTGTATTGATTTAATGTAAACTTATATTGATCCAGTTCTACCAATGATAAAATCCTTTCTAAAATAAACGTTTACGTATACAGATAGAGAAAAGATTCTCCGCATAGACCTATGCATGGGAACCTTTTCTCCATAAATAATTAATTCGTAAATCTTCCGCAACACTGTTTATATTTCTTTCCACTTCCACATGGGCATGGTGAGTTTCTTCCGATTTTAGCTTCTTTTCTCTTATATGGTCCTTTGGCTACGGAATCATCCTTATTGGTTCCAGTTGCTTTTGCGACCTGTTCTCTTTCCACTTTCTGCTGAATCGCTACATGCATCAGGGAACCCACGGTATCATGACGGATATTTTTGGTCATCTCCTCAAACATCTCATATCCGAGGAATTTGTACTGAACGACCGGATCCTTCTGCGCGTAGGACTGAAGACCGATACTCTGACGAAGCTGATCCATGTCATCAATGTGGTTCATCCATTTGCTGTCAATAACTTTCAGCAAAATTACGCGTTCCACTTCGCGGATACCTTCTTTGAAGATATCCGGATTCATATCTTCCTCATCATCAATTTCTGCATGTTCTCTCGCAAAATCTTCAAATTCTTTCTCTTTTGCGTGGTATAATTCCATCGCTTCATTCTGCAGTCTTTCGATGATAGCTTCCTTATCCTGCTGTTCTTTCTCTTCTTCTGTCAACACAATCGGTTTCAGCGGAATCTTTCTGCGGAGAGTCTCATTTAACTCAACCATATTCCATTCTGCCGGCTCAACCTCGCCTCCGATCATGTTCACATCATCACTGACCACATCTTTAATCATACGGTAAATGACATCTCTCATGCTCTCGCCGTCTAAAACACGACGTCTTTCCGCATAAATCACTTCTCTCTGATCATTGTTCACCTGGTCATAATCCAACAGGTTACGACGGATACCAAAGTTATTATTCTCAATCTTCTTCTGTGCTTTCTCAATCTGCTTGGTGATGGTCTTATGATGAATCTCTTCTCCTTCCGGAATTCCGAGAGTTTTATACACACTCATCATACGCTCAGAGCCAAACAGTCGCATCAGATCATCTTCCAGAGACAGGAAGAATTTTGATTCACCCGGGTCTCCCTGACGTCCAGCACGACCGCGGAGCTGATTGTCAATACGGCGGCTCTCATGACGCTCCGTACCGATGATCTTAAGACCACCCAGCTCAGCTACTCCATCTTCCAGCTTAATATCGGTACCACGACCAGCCATGTTGGTGGCAATTGTCACTGCACCTTTTTCACCGGCATGGGAAACGATCTCCGCTTCCAATTCATGGAACTTCGCATTCAGGACATTATGCTTGATTCCACGTTTTGTAAGTAATCGGCTTACTTCCTCAGACGCATCAATATTGATGGTACCAACCAGAACCGGCTGTCCTTTTTCATGGGCTTCCACGATCTCATCAATCACCGCATTGAGCTTTTCTTTCTTTGTCATGTAAATGGAATCATCTTTATCCACTCGAATCATCGGCTTGTTCGTCGGAATTTCAACTACGTCCATGCCGTAAATATCCATGAACTCTTTATCTTCTGTCATGGCAGTACCGGTCATACCGGCTTTTTTCTTATATTTATTGAAGAAGTTCTGGAATGTGATGGTAGCCAGGGTCTTGGACTCACGATTCACCTTCACATGTTCCTTTGCCTCAATGGCCTGATGAAGTCCATCGGAATAACGACGGCCCGGCATGATACGACCGGTAAATTCATCAACGATCAGAACCTCGTTATCTTTTACCACATAATCCTGATCCCGGAACATTAAATTGTGTGCCCGAAGAGCCAGAATGATATTATGCTGAATCTCCAGATTATCCGTGTCTGCCAGGTTCTTAATATGGAAGAACTGTTCTACTTTCTTCACACCTTCCTGCGTCAGCATTACGTGTTTTTCTTTCTCATTGACAAGGAAATCTCCATCCTCCTCAATGTCAATTCCCATGATGGCGTCCATCTTGCTCAGCTCACCATCGGAAGTACCTCTCTGCATCTGTCTTGCCAGCACATCGCAGGCCTTGTATAAATCCGTTGACTTGCCACTCTGTCCGGAAATGATAAGAGGAGTTCTTGCCTCGTCGATCAAAACTGAGTCAACCTCATCGACGATGGCATAATTCAGCTCTCTCTGTACCAGATCTTCTTTATAAATGACCATGTTATCACGCAGGTAATCGAATCCCAACTCATTATTTGTAATATAAGTGATATCACAATTATATGCTGCCTGACGCTCCTGGTTGTTATAACTGTTCAGGATCACTCCGACTTTCAGACCCAGAAATTCATGAACCTGTCCCATCCATTCCGCATCACGCTTTGCCAGATAGTCATTGACCGTCACGATGTGAACACCTTTTCCTTCCAGGGCATTCAGGTAGGCCGGTAATGTAGATACCAGTGTCTTACCTTCACCGGTCTTCATCTCAGCGATACGTCCCTGATGAAGAATGATACCTCCCATCAGCTGGACACGATAATGTTTCAGATGAATGGTTCTGTCTGCAGCTTCTCTTACCACAGCAAATGCTTCCACCAACAAGTCATCTAATGTCTCACCGGCAGCAAGTCTTTCCTTAAATTCTGTGGTTTTTGCACGTAATTCCTCATTGGAAAGTGCCTGCATGGATGAATCTAGTGCTTCTATCTGATCGACTAATTTTGAAATTCTTTTTATCTCTTTGGCACTTTTATTGCCAAACAACATATCTGTTAAACCCATATAAAACCTCCTGTGTGGTTTTTAAACATACGAATATTATTGTAACATTGATAGAAATTCATTTCAACCCTGCGTCAATAAAAAATGATTTCAGTTTCTTTACGATCTATTCCGGTGAAACACCATTTGCATACCCTCAAATGGTCTTTCGCCTTCCAAGTCGTATCCTGAAATCTGAAATCATTTTCTGATATCATATTTAAAATCGCGAATCTCAAAGAGGATTCGCGGGCGAGCTCGGCAGAAGCAACACTGCTTTCCTATGCCGGGCTCTGTCATCCGCCGGAGGCTCATCTCAGTGGGGGATTTTACCCACCACTGAGATGAAATATGTTTTTAGAATTCCGGCTCAATCAGTCCGTAGGTTTTATCTTTTCGTTTATATACAACGTTCACTTCGAATGTTTCCGCATTGCGGAATACATAGAAGTTATGTCCTAAGAGTTCCATCTGGATACATGCTTCTTCCGCATCCATCGGTTTGATAGCAAATCGTTTGCTTCTTGTGATGGAAATAGTCTCATGGTTATCCACATCTTCATCCATAAATTCATCGGTGAATGTGCCGAGTCCTTTCCCATGACTGGAAATTTTAGTTTTATATTTACGAATCATTCGCTCAAGAACATCCACTGCCATATCGATAGATACATACATATCAGTGCTTGTCTGCTCTGCTCTCAGGATCGTTCCTTTCATTGGAATGGTTGCTTCCACTATCTGATTTTCTTTCTGAACACTTAATGTGACCTGAACTTCTGTATCCGGTGTAAAGAACTTCTCCAGTTTACTGAATTTATCGTTGATTGCCTTCTTTAACCCTTCTGATACTTCTAAATTTTTTCCATAAATGATGTAACGCATACGATCACACTCCTTCTTTTTTGTAAATTTATTATATCAATTTTTCCCATGAGTTTCAATGAAATCCTGTCGCTTTAGAATATTTTTCACTGAATTTTCAGATTTTAATCCTCTAATTTTCGGTATTTTCTTTTTATATATATTATTTTCTGAAAATTATTTTTGCATAATTTTGACATTTTTTAAGAAATCCACAAAACGGATGTTTTATCTTGACGAATTTCTCCACATTTTTTGTCCACACAATCCTCTGTGGATATTGTGGATAACTCTGTGGACAACTTGATTTTATGGGCATTTTTTTAATTTTTTGTGGTGGATAATTCCATCAGTTTATCCACCAACATTTTTTTACAGGTTTTTATTTCCAAATTTGAACCTGATTTATTATACAGTTTTCACAAACTTTACATAAATATCAGCAAACCTCTTCCATTTTTTATTTTCAGAAATTGTGCGTCAATTTCCTTTCTTTATTGATAAATTTTCCATAAGAAAAAGAAGAATTCCACCAATTAGGATACAGAAATCACTGATGTTGAACACAAGTTTTCTAAGGGCCTTGACAGGACATTTGGAAAATCGAACATAATCTGTCACCGTGCCTTTCCGAAGCCGGTCGATCCAGTTGCTCAACCCACCTCCGAGAACCAGCGTAAGTCCCAATCCATAAGCTGAAAATGATTTCCTGCGATATTCTTTTCCGAGACAAAAGCATAATACAGTCAGGATTCCACCGGTCACTATTTTGAGTACCGTTTTATGTTCTGAAAAAATCCCGCTGGCTGCCCCTCCGTTTTCCAGATGTTCGATCCGAATTCCTTTACATTTTGGCTGTTTTTTATCTCCTTTTTCTTCTCTTCGTATCACCTCGTGTTTTATGACCATTTCCAGAAAAAGGATTCCCGCAATTATTCCAAAATAAATCAACATATTGCCCCCTTTGCATATTTTAATATATACCCTTTCAGAAAGGACTGAGAAATCTTGCCGCCTAAAAAAGCGTTTTTATCTGTCCGGAATCTTTCCTATTCCTATCATAGTAAATCCGGAGAGACTCATGCGCTGACAGATATTAATTTTGATCTCATTCCCGGTGAATTTGCAGCGATTGTCGGACCGTCCGGCTGTGGAAAATCCACACTGCTGGATCTGATTGCAGGCCTTGTCCCCATACAGACAGGATATCTTCTCTATCCTGCAAACACCACTCCCCCTTCCATAGGATATATGCTGCAAAAAGATCATTTATTAGAATATAGAACTATTTATAAAAATATCATTTTGGGTTTGGAAATTCAACATCAGATGACTCCTGAAAATATTGTATATGTGAAATCTTTGATGAAAGAATACGGAATCGCAGATTTTGCCCGGGCTTATCCCCGGCAGCTGTCCGGTGGAATGCGGCAGAGAGCAGCTCTCATCCGTACTCTGGCAGGGAAACCTTCTTTTCTACTATTAGATGAGCCATTCAGCGCTTTAGATTATCAAACCCGCCTTGATGTCTCAAGCGACATCTCCAATATTATTCGCCACCAGAAGGTAACTACCCTTCTTGTCACCCATGATTTGTCTGAGGCGATCAGCATAGCAGACCGCGTCATCATTCTTGGAAAACGGCCAGGCTTTATCCGCGCGATTATTGATATTGATTTTGAAACGAAAGGACGTTTGTCTCCGAAAGAAGCCCGTCTCCATCCAAAATTCCAAAAATATTTTGATTTGATATGGAAGGAGTTGAGACCGGATGAAAAATAGAAGCAGCTCTGAACAGGCTTTATATATAAAAAAATTACAACGGCATCAGAAAAAAGTCCTTTTTATCCAGATTTTCCTTCTGATTTTTTTTATTCTTATCTGGGAAATCTCTTCTGAGATGGGATGGATCAATTCTTTCATTTTCAGCAGTCCTTCCCGGATGTTCCGCGCCGGAATGGATTTGATGAAAAATGGCCGCCTTCTGATCCACATCGGAATCACTCTGGCTGAGACCTTTGCCAGCTTTTTTCTCGTTGCCGCATTCAGTATTTTTATTGCAGTACTCCTCTGGTGGAATCATACGTTAAGTGAAATTCTGGAACCATATTTTGTCATATTAAACAGCCTGCCAAAGTCGGCAATGGCACCGATTTTTATCGTCTGGTTGGGTAATAATATGAAAACCATCATTGTCACTGCCATCTCCGTAGCGATATTCGGAAGCATCCTGAATCTGTTTACCAGCTTCATTTCCACTGATCCGGATAAAATCAAATTGATCCGCACCCTTCACGGTAGTCGCATTGATTGCCTTACCAAGGTGGTTCTTCCCATGAATCTGCCATCAATATTAAGCATTCTGAAGGTAGACATCGGACTCTGTCTCATTGGCGTGGTTATTGGGGAATTTCTCGCCGCCAAAGAAGGTCTTGGATATCTGATTATCTACGGTTCTCAGGTATTCCGCTGAGGACACATTTGTCGATAAACAGATATCCTCTCCGTAAATAGAATATAGTTATATCATAACACATTCTATCTTCCTATGGGACTTTTTCATAAAAGAAAAACAGCCAACAATCCATTTCATGAATTGCCAGCTGTCATTTCATAACTTCCCAGATACCTTTTCCACCTTTTCCAATATACTTAATTCTTTGCTGTTTTCGCAGTTTAGTTATCCTTTGCTGAACACCGGACGTCGTAATTCCTAATTGCTTCGCTATTTCTTTTGCAGTTATTTTCGGATTATCTCTCATGATATCTACAACCACCTGAAGATCATCATCATGCTTTTTTCTGACATCAAACATATGACCATATTTAACTACCATGATTTCATCCATAGTATCATCATCCACCAATTCATTTCCCACATCAAACAATCTGCCATACGAAAAATGAATTTCCATATATTCCGGGTATACGACGATTTTCCGTACATCTTCAAGCATCCCTTCCACTGATGCTTTTTCCACTGCATTACCTTCTTTCAGCATCTTTTCTATCTGGGAAATTCTGTTTTCAAGTACGCTTCCCTTCGTTTTTTGTGCTTCAAGTTCAGTAACCTTCTTCTTTGATTTTTCCAGTTTTTGTTCGATTTGATTTTGTTTCATCTGATAGATTTCATCTGAAATAACCCCCTCTAAAAGTTTATCCACCAAAACACTCTGTTGCGATTTCAGTTTCTCCACTACTTTTTCTTCTCTGTCTATCTCTGGTTGGATATCTTTCTCTTTCAGTGTACGTCTCAAGATACTGATCATGTCACTGATAATTTTCTCCTTATCCGACAAATACCGTTCTTCACAGATTTGCTCCAGTAAATTTTCCAAACGTTCCTCATTTAAATGAACATTATCACATCCTTCAATGTTATCCAGAGTGACTTTACGAAGTTGTGGGCGATCATATTTTCCAGAATTTCTCCCTGTCAGAAGATAGCTTCTGCATTTCCAATCATAGATGCGATCCTTTTTCTTATATCGAGTACGTCCACGTCGATAATACGGTTCTCCACACAATCCACATACAATTTTACCTGTTAAAGCAAATTTCCCCGGATTTTTTCCTCTTACCAATCCATCCGTGTTATTTTGTTTGCTTCTTCTATTTGCAATCTGTAAATTAGCCGCTTCCCACAACTCTTTTGAAACTGTTGCCG
>JAQYIU010000077.1 GCA_028721415.1 Lachnospiraceae bacterium
AATATTATTTGGGGTTGAAGCCCCTGCAGTAATACCGAGCATCCCGATATTCTGAAACTCCTCCATATTCAAATCATTTTTTGTTTGTATATAAAAAGTATTACTACATTCTTTTTTACTTATCTCAAAAAGTTTTTGAGTATTCGAACTGTGTCTGCCACCGATTACAATCATTGCATCAGATTTCATTGCGAGCTCTCTGGTCTCTTTCTGACGCTCTTCCGTGGCATTACAAATCGTGTTAAAAACATTTATATCATAACCCTTTTCTGAGATAATTTCAACTAAATATTGAAATTTATTGTAGTTAAATGTCGTTTGAGACACAATAGATAATTTTGTGTCCGGCTCTACTACAATATCTTCTGCCTGCTCTCGATTCTCAATGACAATCGGCCTTGTATGACACCAACCTTTTATTCCTTCCACTTCCGGATGGTGGTCGTTGCCTACAATAATAACTACTCTGCCTTCCCTGCTCTCTTTTTCTACCACTTTATGAATCTTTCTAACAAAAGGGCAGGTTGCATCTACCAAATCAAGACCTGCATCTGCAATCTCGTCATATATCTCTTTTGGTACTCCGTGGGAACGTATGATAATCGTTCCTTCCTTTAGAGACCGAAAATCTTTCTTGTCATATATAACACCGACTCCCTGTCTCTCAAGATCTGCAACCACTTCATCATTATGAATGATAGGGCCATAGGTATATACATTCTTTTTGACAGATTCTTTATAAACTGTCTCAACAGCTCTTCGAACCCCAAAACAAAAGCCAGCAGACTTTGCTATATTGATTTCCATTGTTTACTCCGGCAAATTATATTATTTTTTCATATTCAGTGACAACTGCTTTCACTACTTCATCGATCGACATATCAGATGAATCAATGAGAATCGCATCTTCTGCCTGACGAAGAGGTGCTATCGCACGGTTCATATCCTGTCTGTCTCTCTCAATGATGTCTTTCTCAATCTGATCCAGACTACAGGAAATCCCCCTCTCGCACATCTCATCATACCTTCTTCTGGCACGGATTGCAGAGGAGGCGGTAAGATAAATCTTAAGAGATGCATCGGGCAGCACATGAGTTCCAATGTCTCTTCCATCCATCAGGATATTGGAAGTTAATGCCATATTTCTCTGTAAGTCAAGTAATGCTGCACGTACTGCAGGAATCGCAGAAGTGAGAGATGCCATCATACTGACTTCCTCTGTACGGATATACGGTGTGACATTCTCGCCGTTAAGAATTACCTGCTGTTTACCTTCTTCATCGTAAGAAAGAGAAACATTGATATTCGGACATTCCTGTGCGATGCGCTCAGCATCATGCCCGTCTATTCCTTTGCGAAGAAAATACAAGGCGATTGCACGGTACATCGCTCCCGTATCAACATAAATAAAATTAATATCTTTTGCGATCTTCTTTGCAATCGTACTCTTACCTGCACCAGCAGGACCATCAATTGCAATACTGTAATACATGAACATTGCCTCCCGTTCATCATTGTCAATCAGTTACTCTATTAGTTATAGCAGCAGCAACTATTCTAAACTAGTTTAACATAAATTGTTCCAAAATAAAAGCATTATTTTTAGGAATCGTAAAAAATCACGCATTTTGTCCCGCAACATAGCCTGTTGACCAAGCAATCTGGAGATTGAATCCTCCGGTAACGGCATCAAGATCCATCATTTCACCTGCAAAAAAGACATTATGAATCAATTTTGATTCCATGGTAACCGGAGAAATCTCTTTGACATTCACTCCGCCTCTGGTAACAATCGCTTCATCAAAGGACCGGAGACCTTTAATATGCATTTCTAATCCCTTCATAAGTTCCAGCATCTGTCGCCTTTCTTTTTTGCTGATGTCATGAACTTTTTTATTCTCCGGAACACCTACAATCTGAAGGAAAATCGGAACCATCTTTTTCGGCAGCATCCTCTCAATGACATTGGAAATATTCTTGTTACGATAGGTATCAAATTCTCTTAAAAATCTTTTATCAAGCTGTTCCGGGGTAAGAGAAGGTTTCAAATCTAAAATCAGACGAAGTTTCCCCTCTTCCAATGGCTTTTGATATTTACCCAGACAGGTGCTGGCTGTCAGAACAAGCGGACCACTAACTCCAAAATGAGTAAAGAGGAATTCTCCAAACCCCTCATAAATCAATTTCTTACCATTTTTGACGGCTATTGAGATGTTTTTCAGAGTCAATCCCATCAAGTCTTTGCACCAGCTTTCCTCCATTACAAAAGGTACCAGGGAAGGATACAATGGTTTTATGGTATGTCCGATGGATTGTGCTAATTCATATCCCTCACCATTGGAACCGGTGGATGCGTAGGATTTACCTCCACAGGCCAAAATAAGAGAATCTCCATATATAATCTCTCCATTCTCCAGCTTGACTCCCGAAAAAGTCGTTTTATCTTCATTAAGAATAATTTCAGTGACCCTTGCATGATAACGGATGGAAACATGGTTCTTTTCGCATTGTTTTTTCAGAGCGGAAATAACATCTGAGGAACGATCCGATACTGGAAATACCCGTTGTCCCCGCTCTGTTTTTGTTTTTAAACCAGCATGATTCAAAAAAGAAATCATATCTTCATTATTAAATCGGGAAAACGAACTATATAAAAATCTGGGATTGGTCATCACATGATTCAGGAATTCTTCGGGAGGACAGGAAGTAGTCACGTTACATCTGCCCTTTCCGGTAATAAACAGTTTTTTACCCAACTTTTCATTTTTTTCTAATAAAATGACTTTTTTTCCGGCCTCTGAGGCAGAAATAGCAGCCATCATTCCGGCTGCTCCTCCACCAATAATAAGTATTTTCTTCATAATAATATGAATACTCCTGTTCTATAGAAATAATTCTGCTTCTTATTGCTTATTCATTATAATCTATCATTTCATACTTCTATTATAAACGTCATACTCATTCCAGAGCTCTTCCAATGCAATGAGACGTTTTTCAATATCATCTTTTCGAAGAAGTGCCACTGCAGTTACAAGTGCATTGATTACACTCAGTGGACATACCATAGAATCCACGATGGTCATCACATCACTTTTGGCAATGAGACTGCAGTCAGCATATTCTACAATTGGAGACTGCATATTATCTGTGAGTGCAATGGTTTTTGCACCGTGATTTTTGGCAAATTGTAAAGCGACAATAGTTCTTTTGGAGTATCTTGGGAAAGTAACTCCGATCATGACATCATCTGAACCCATATTATAAATCTGTTCCAGGGTTTCTGATGTACTGTTGGCATCTACAATGATTACATTATCAAATAGCATCTTGAAATAATACCCTAATAATCCCGCAAGATAAGCTGCACTTCTGGCACCCAGAATGAACAGCCGTCGACCCTCATTAATGAGCTGAACCGCTTTTTCGAACTCTTCTTCATCAATTCCATTTTGGATGGTATCTCTCAAACGCTCACAGTCTGTAGATAGGATGCTCTTTAACACACCTTTTTCCTGATAGCGCTTAGAAGAAAGAGACATTCTCTGAATGGAATTAGAATTGGTCTTGACAATTACCTGAATGGCTTTCTGAAGTTCAGGATATCCATCATAATCCAGCTGATAAGCGAAACGAACTACCGTTGATTCACTCACCCCCGCTTCCTTACCCAGTTTTGATGCGGTCAAATATGCTGCAATATCATAATTCTTTGTAATATATTCAGCAAGCCTCTTCTGACCCTTACTGAAAGAAGATTCTTTTTTTTCAATTCTTTGTAATAAATTTAAATGTTCCAATTAACTGTTCCACCTATTCATTTTCTACAGATCAGCCTGCACATTCCTTCATTTTTATGAAAAAAGAAGGAAAATAACATTATTAATATACTGATCTATGCTTATTAATGATACCGCAAAAAGCTTCATTTGTAAACACAAAAGAGGCTGTCCATCGAACAGCCTCCAGATTATTTTCCTGGATAAACGATTACAGATTCCACATCATAACCAGCTAATTTTTCTCTTCCCTTTAAACCGGCAAGTTCCATAACAAAGATAATTTTAACTACTTTACCTCCCAATTTTTCAATCAGATTAACAGCGGCTTTGGCTGTTCCTCCTGTCGCCAGAAGATCATCCACAAGCACCACTCTCTGTCCTGGGAAAATGGCATCTTTATGCATCTCAATCGTTGCTGTCCCATATTCCAGATCATATTCCTCGCTGACAGTTTCCCGTGGAAGTTTGCCTTTCTTACGAATCGGGATGAATCCCTTTCTTTTATTATATGCCAAAGGCATTCCAAAAAGGAAACCTCTGGACTCTGTTCCTGCAATGACATCAAATTCTGTATTCTCAAGCAAATGCATCAGTTCATGAATACTGAGTTTTAATCCATCGGGATCCTGTAAAATAGATGTGACATCCCGAAAGATAATCCCTGGTTCGGGAAAATCCGGTATGCTGGTTACATATTGTTCGAGTTCTTTCACTACGCTCACCCTTTCTCCTTATATATAAGTCTTTATCGAAAGTACTTATATCCATATTTCGTTTCTATTATAACAGATACTTTATGGAAAAGACAGTTAAAAATCATTTTTTCAGCTGTAAATCACAAAATTCTTCGATGGCATAAGCTACACCTTCTTCATCGTTTGATTTTGTAATAAAATCTGCGATTTCTTTGAGAGATTCTTCTCCATTTTCCATGGCAACTCCCACACCTGCTCTTTTGATCATCTCATAATCATTATTTCCATCGCCACAGGCCATGATCTGATCAAAAGAAATATGAAGAATTTTTCCAAGGTTCATCAAAGCATCCCCTTTATTACAGGTGCTGTAATTAATTTCCAGGTTATTGACCAATGAGAAGGTAACCGATAAATCCGGAATCTGATTTAATTCGGAAAACGCCTTTTGACGATCCTCTTCTTTCGCAAAAAACATGTTAATTTTTTCCACCGGGGCTTTATGTTCTCTCATCCAGATTCTCAGATTATCAATCTTTGTTCTTGATACACGAATCAGCTGCTGAATATGTGGCTCGATGTTAAATTGATCTAAATGATCATAAAATCTGGCTTCACACCATCCTTTTCCCAACGCATATATATCATAAAATGTTTGATATTTTTCAAGAATATCAAAAAGTTCCAAAGCCCTCTCCCAGGAAATGCAATTACTGTATACATTTTCCCCTGTTTGCAAATCAACAATTGCTGCTCCGTTGGATGCAACCACATAACGAATCCCTTCAATTTCTGTCAGATATGCAGGGATTCCGGATCTTACTCTGCCCGTAGCAGGAAGAATTTGAATTCCCTGTTTTAAACAGGCTTCCAGTACTTCTTTGGTATGTGGAGTAAGTACTTTATCTGAAGTTAGTGTAGTTCCGTCTAAATCAAGTCCAATCAGACGAATATCTTTTTTCTCATTATTTGTATTTTTCATTTTATCCTCATTAAAACCTTAAGTGCATTTACTTTGTCATTTTAAAACGATAATTTTTAATCACAATCTGTATTGTTTTTTGCCCTCTCCATTCATTAATATCCGGGTAATACGTACAATCCATTCGAACATGATGAGAGAGACCTTTTTGAATCCGTTGGAGTTCGACCGTGCCACAGGCCTCTTCCAGATCTTTCATAAAGCAGGACACATCCCCGAAATAAAGAGCTTCTACATCATAACCATCAGGATCTTCCAGCTGCATTTTGAGGCAACGACCGGAAGCACCCAGCACACGCATTCCCCTGATGCTCAAATCCTTTTGTGCAAAAAGAGGTTTAGTATTACCGTTTCCAAAAGGCTCCAACAGATTTAATTCCTCGATAAATTCTTCCGAAAGCCAGGAGATCGGCAATGCAACATCAATGTGAACTTTTTTAATAAAATCTTTTTCTGTCAATGTTGTATTTCGATTTATTTTATCTCGAAATTCTTCCAGTTTATTTTCAGGCATAGATAATCCGGCTGCCATGGGATGCCCTCCGAATTTATCAAAACATTCCCGAACTTTTACCATTTCATCATACATATGGTATCCTTCAATTGAACGTCCCGAACCTTTCAATCCTTCTTTTGTTCTTGTAATTACAAATACCGGCTTATTATAACATTCACGGATTCTGCCGGCAATAATGCCGGCAATACTTTCGTGACAATCCGGCAGAAAAACAACTAATACTTTGTCTTTGAGATGTCCTGTTTCTTCCAGATATAAATGAGCCTGCTCTTCCCCTTTTTTCGTCAGATCTTTTCTTTGGTTATTTAATTCCAGAAGATTCTCAGCCATTGCTCTGGCGGTATCTTCATCTTCGCACAGCAAAAGCTCCAGTGCGGCTTTCGCTGTGGACAGACGGCCGGAAGCATTGATACAAGGACCCAGAATAAATCCCAGATGATAGGCTGTCAGCCTGCTTTCTGACAATTGATTTACAGAAATCAGAGCCTTCAATCCAACATTTTTTGTGTGATTCATTCTCCTTAGTCCTTCTTTTACAAGAATACGATTTTCATCCTGAAGCGTCATGACATCACAGACCGTGGCAATCGCTGCAATTTCCAGATAATCATACATTTCCTGTGAATCGATTTTGAAAAGGTCATAGAGAACCTCTATAAATTTATAGGCGACAACAGCTCCACAGATATTTTTTATCGGATATCTACAATCCGGTTGCTTTGGATTAATAACAGCATCTCCTTCGGGAATCAGAAGATGTTTCTGACCATTTTCTTCTGTAAAAGGAACATCATGATGGTCTGTGATCACAAAGGTTAACCCCTGTTTTTTTCCAAATGCAATCTGATCGAAAGCTGCAATTCCATTATCACAGGTCACGATGGTATCCACCCCATCTGCCAGTGCCTGCTCAATTAAATGTTCATTTATTCCATAACCATCTTCAATACGATCCGGAATTTTATAATCTACGATGGCACCACATTTTTTTAGTCCTTTATACAAAATATAATTGGAAGAAACACCGTCTACATCATAATCTGAGATAATACGGATTTTATTTCGGTTGTTTATTTTATTTTGTATTATAGTTGCACCTTTTTCCACATCTTTTAAAAGATATGGATCATACAAATCCTCAAGGGAACCGTGAAGGTATCGATCCATTTCCTGTGCAGTGATCAGATCTCTGTTACGCATGAGACGTGTCAAAACGGGACTGACCCGAAGTTCCGAAGCCAGTTTTTTGAAATCGGCCCGTTTTGATGCAATAAACCATTGTTCCATCTTTTTCTTACCTCAAAATGAAAAAGACTCCAGAGGGAGTCTTCTTCAAAATATCATTGTTTTACTTCTTTTTTGAAACAGCTTTTTTCTTTTTATCAAAATGTGTTTTCATAAAATACCAGATTGGTCCTGTAATACAAACAGAAGAATATGCTCCAAATACAATACCACACATTAATGTCAGGGTAAATTCCTTAATAGATGCTACACCGATAATGTATAATACAAAAATCGTGATAAATGATGTAAGGGAAGTATTAATGGAACGGGTCAGTGTCTGGCTGATACTTGTATTAACCACAACATCGATTCCCTCTCTTACCATCTGTTTATTCTTCAGATTCTCACGGATTCGGTCAAAAATGACAATCGTTGCATTGATGGAATAACCGAGAATTGTAAGCATACATGCAATAAAAGTATTACCTACTGACAATCTTGCTACCGCATATACCATCAATACCATCAATACGTCGTGCATAAGTGCAAGAACTGCACTGAAACCGAACTTCATATCTTTGAAACGAAACGCGATATAAATCAACATAAAGATCGTAGCGATAATAACCGCAACTGCAGCATCACTTCTCATTTCAGAAGAAACACTGGCTGTGATCTGTTCTGTCTGATAATCAGAAATTGGATACGTTTCTTTTAATGCATTTTCCAGAGTTTTACGCTGATCAACCGTAAGTTCATTTGTCTTTACAACAATCTGATCTGAATTAATTACTTTCTGGCTCTGCACTGTCTTGACATCAACAGTATCCCGAACGGTCTGACAAATCTGTTTGTCCAATTCATCTGTAACTTTTTCATTCAGCGTCATTGTTACAGAAGTACCACCGGAGAATTCCAGGTCATAATTCAGGATATTTCCAATTTTGCTCTTATTAATCGGCATAAATACAAATCCGAGAATAATAAGTGCCAGAGAAATGACAATACAGATTTTGCTTGCTTTAATATAGTTTCTTACTTTCACCGGTTTTGCACGGCCGTAGAATTTCTCATCCTGTACACCAAGTTCATAGCAGGAAAGCAACAATTTTTTTGTCACATAAAGAGCGGTAAACATAGATAAAAGGATACCAATTGCAAGAGTCTGGGCAAAACCTTTCACCGTACCGGAACCTTTGATCCAAAGCACGATTGCTGCAAGCAATGTAGTGATATTACCATCAAGAATAGCAGATAAAGCTTTATCATATCCACTCTTAATGGAATTGATTACAGACTTGCCGGAAGCAATCTCCTCTCTGATTCGAGTAAAGATGATAACATTGGCATCCACCGCCATACCAATGGCGAGAAGTACACCGGCAATACCCGGCAGAGTTAAAGTAGCATTAAATCCATTAATTGCCAAAAGGTCAAGGATAACATAAACAAAAAGAGCAATGCCTGCTAAAAATCCAGGGAAACGATAAACTATGATCATGAAAAGGAAAATCAGAATCAAACCAATGGCACCTGCGATTAAGCTGGTACGAATCGCATCCTGTCCCAGTTTTGCACCAACTACATTGGAACGAAGTTCTGTCAGAGTAAGAGGAAGCGCACCGATACGGATTGTAGAAGCCAGTTCTTCGGCTGCTTCGTAACTTTCCATATTTTCGATGACACACTCTCCGTCTGTGATGGCAGAGTTCACTGTAGGAGCACTCACAACCTCTCCGTCATAATAAATGTAAATCGGATTACCGATATTAGCGGAAGTTGCCTCAGAAAATGCTTCTGCACCTTCTGCATCCATGGATAAAGAAACCACATAATTCTTCATTCCATTTTCTTCTGTCTGACCCGCTTCGGCACTCTTGATGTTAGAACCGGTCAGGACAACGGTTCCGTCTTCTAACTGGAAGGATAAATCACCCGGTTTACCCAGTTCTTCCAGAATCTTATTGGCATCTGTAACACCTGGAATCTCAACGGTAATACGGTTAGAACCTTCCTTATACACTTCTGCTTCTGTACTATAGTTCTCCACACGTTTCTGAAGTTTATAAATGGTATCAGAAATATCGGTCTCGGAAGGATTCTCTTCATCAATCTCATAAGTAATGCTGACACCGCCTGCAAGGTCAAGACCAAGCTCAATGTTTTTAGCGGAGCCTTTATGCTGTTTACCTAAACCTGACAGGACAGTAAACACACATACTGCGGAAACAACAATGATTGCCAGAATCGTAAGAATCGCAGTCTGTCTTGGATTGCTCTTCTTTTTTCGTTTATTCGCCATCTTCTTTCTCCTTTTCTTCTGCCAGAGCAGCTTTGATCATAATCGCACATTCGACTCTCTTTCGTTCCATCTCACAGCTCAAATCATATGCATCATCAATTTTTCCATGAAACTTGAATGAATTCGCCGCACAGCCACCACTGCAGTAAAATCTCGCAAAACAATCCCTGCATTTTTCTTTTGTATAAACATTACAGCTTCTGAACTGTTCGCAAAGATCTGTCCGTTTTATGCCATCAAAAACATTCCCCATCAGGAAATCCTCTTCTCCAACAAACTGATGACATGGATACAGGTCACCCCATGGAGTTACAGCCAGATATTCTGTACCACTTCCACAGCCGGAAAGGCGTTTGGCCACACATGGCCCGCCAGTCAGGTCAATCATGAAATGGAAGAAATTAAATCCTCTTCCTTCCTTTTCTCTTTTTATCATCTCTCTCGCCAGCTTATCATATTCTTCAAAAATCTGCGGAAGATCTTCTTCCCGAATGGCATATGGTTCTTCTGGAAGGCCTACTACCGGTTCCATAGAAATCTGTTCAAAACCAGTATCCGCTAAATGAATCACATCATTGGAAAAATCCAGATTTCTTCTGGTAAAAGTTCCCCTCACATAATATTTCTGCTGATGTCTTGACTCTGCAAAACGGATAAACTTCGGCATGATGATATCATAAGTTGGTTTACCGTTACGCCCAGGGCGCATATAATCATGGACTTCCTTTCTTCCGTCAATACTCAGAACAACATTGTCCATCTCTTTATTGGCAAAATCCATGATATCATCATTAAGCAAGATACCATTGGTTGTGAGAGTAAATCTGAAATGTTTGTCATGTTTCTCTTCCAGGAAACGGCCGTAGGCAACCACTTCTTTTACAACGTCAAAATTCATGGTTGGTTCTCCGCCAAAGAAATCCACCTCAAGATTATGACGATTGCCGGAATTCGCTACCAGAAAATCCAGAGCAGCTTTTCCAACTTTCGCACTCATTAACGAACGGTCTCCCTTATATTCTCCCTCTTCTGCAAAACAGTAGCGACAGGCCAGATTGCAGTCATGGGCAATATGGAGACATAATGCTTTGACAACCGTTTTTCGGTTTTTTACCTCTGTGATGTAGTCTTCATATATATCTTCTGTAAACAAAAGCCCCTGTTCCTTTAATTCCAGGACCTCCTGATAAGCCTCTTCAATCTCTTCTTCCCTGTAGGAAAGCTGTTTTTTTATGGAACCAAAATCATGTTCTTCGAAGAGAGCAATTACATCATAAGTCACGTCATCGACTACATGAATGGCACCACTGCAGACATCCATTACAATATTGTAGCCGTTGTTTTTATATTGATGAACCAAGATGTATCTCCTTTCTAAATTACGTAATACAACAGATAGGGTGAACAGAAGACTGTTCACCCTGTGACAAGCATATTTTAATGAAGAATCTTCTTCATACTTGAGATCTTGCGGTCAAATTATTTATTATTCTCACAAGTCTGGTTACCAACTGTACAAGATGTTTTGCACGCAGACTGGCAGGATGTCTGACATTCACCGCAGCCACCTTTACACATACTTACAGCATATGTCTTGTTACCGGTAAGTGTTTTAACACGTTTCATGACAACGCCTCCTTACTTCATAATCTTATATGTAAAGCATCTTATACCGACACTTCATCTGATAGTATATCACAAACTATTTTATAAGAAAAGTTTTTTCTATAAATTCCTGTCTTTTTTCAATGGAAGCTTAACTGAGCATTCCACCGAGCATTCCACTTGCAGCACAATAAAATAAAGCGGTGATGCTTCTGACAGACAAATCTGCAAATTCCTGGCCAACGAGCAAACGCAATAACATAATGCAGGCATAATACAACACTCCCACTATCAGTCCCCAGAGAAAAGCTCTGGAACGATTTTTCTTTCCGCAGAAAAAACCTCCGACAAAACAGGATACGACCGATATGATGATCAGACCGATATTTTCTATTTCTGCTGAAAGACTGATTTTCAGCATGAGGAAAGAAAAAAATGCGAGAAACAGGAGCGTAAAAAGCAATGACAGAAGTAATCCTCCTGACATTGCACCTCCTTTGTAAAGAAGCTTTCTGTACATTTCAGAATCTGCCTTCATTGACTTCTCCTAATCACAATCATAAGTCATATATAATTTATGATATCAAATAATATTTATGATAATAATCTTCTTTCTTAACTTCTCCTGCGGCTGCCTGTTATCCCAATGCCACGTCAAGGGCCATCATCAAAATAAAACCAATGGAAAATACAATCGTACCGATATTGGAATGCTCTCCCTCTGACATTTCCGGAATGAGTTCCTCTACAACCACATACATCATGGCTCCGGCGGCAAAACTGAGAAAATAGGGCAAAAACGGGGTAACCTGTTCTGCGAGAAGAATGGTGAGAAAAGCACCAATCGGCTCAACTGCCCCTGAAAGAGTTCCATAAAGAAAAGATTTCCCTTTACTGACTCCCTCGGATTTTAATGGCATGGAAATAATCGCTCCTTCCGGGAAATTCTGTATAGCAATTCCCAGCGAAAGAGCTAATGCTCCCATTAATGTAATCCCCGTTTCTCCCGTCAGAAATCCGGCATAAACCACACCGACCGCCATACCTTCCGGCAAATTATGGAGTGCTACTGCCAAAACCAGCATCGTTGATTTCTTCAGATTACTATGCGGTCCCTCTGCCTGTTCACTGTTCATGTGCAGATGAGGAATGATTTCATCCAAAAAAAGAAGAAAAAGAATGCCTGCCATAAATCCAATTGCAGCTGGGAGAAATGCCATTGCCCCCATACCATCAGATTGTTCCATCGCTGGAATCAACAGACTCCAGATGGATGCTGCTACCATGACTCCGGCAGCAAAGCCGGTCAATGCCCGCTGAATTTTATCATTCATTTTATCTTTCATGATAAAAACACAAGCAGAGCCCATTGTCGTACCAATAAAAGGAATCATCAATCCCTTCAAAACATCAATTGTCATTATGTATCACCTCATGTTGTTCATAGGCTGTCAGGGTTCCCACAAAAGACAACTTCCTTTTCTCTCACGTTTTGCACGTTAAAGAGCCTGATCTGCCCGTTCAATCAGCTCTGACGTCGGTTTCTCATTTGCAAGACAGATAGCTGTTCCACTGGAACAGGAAGCATGACAGCCTTCTTTTAATAAGAATTTTGACATATCCTGACAGATTTGTTCACCTTTTTTTATAATAATTTTCGGGTTACTGATTCTTCGGATGACAACCATGAATTCATCGCCGCCGTACCGACATAAAATATCTCCTTTTCGTGTGTTATTTTGGAGAACTTTGCTAAAATATTTTAACATTTCATCACCGGCTTCATGTCCATATTGGTCATTTACTTTCTTCAGGTTATCCAAATCAAACAGATAAATAGCCAAAGGCAGATCTGTCTGTCGGAAAGCATCAATCTCGGCATAAAATCCCCGGCGATTTAAAAGTCCGGTCAGATAGTCTCTCGATGCTTCATTCAGAAGAATCCGCTCTCTTTCATAGTATGTTGCCATACCAAGCATACGTTCCACCTCTCTTTTCAGATCAGATAACGGATGTCTTTTACACAGAAAATCATCTGTGTCCAGATCCATAGCCGTTTCCACCAGGACATTACCGGCCGGTAAAGTCGCGAGTACAGGAATTTTCCATAACAGCGGATTCTGGCGAATGATTTTCATAAAAGATTCTGCCCCTGCCATGCTATCATCTCGAAGATTATATTTAGGCTGGAAATAAATTGAGAATTGTTATTCTTCTAACGCGGTTTCCATGGCATTGATTATCGCCTGTTCACGAAGCAGATTACTCCTTAATGCATCATCATAAATGGCAAAATGATTATGATATTGCCCTTTGATACTGTTGACGGCAAGAAGCACCCGGTCACACATCTGTTCTACAGGGACAGTGCGGTCATTAATCTCATAAATCCCCCATTTCATTACAATATTTTTCATCGTATCTATAGGTGCTTCCTGATATTTTTTTAGAAAGTTTGTCCGATCACCAAGTTCTACGGAGCGTTCCTGCAGACAGATAAACCGATCTGCATCTATACGCCCACACAGTCCCGTTTCACCAACCTCTTTCTGAAGAACTGAAGCAATTTCTTTTAAAAGGCGATCTCCTGCGGGCATGCCAAAAGCATCGTTATACAGCTTAAAATTCTCAATATTAGAACAAATCAGATTATACTCTTTCTCCTCATTCTCCGCCAGACATTTTTTCACCTGCTGATAAAAAAATTCTCTGCTGTATAGACCGGTAAGGCGATCAAATCTAAATTGATTGACCATAGCAGCAGATTCACGTAATTCGATAATACTGGCAACCCGGTGTAAGATCACCTGTGCCCGGTATGGTTTCGAGACGAAATCCGTTGCACCGTGAGTCAGCGCAGCTACTTCGTCATTTTCATTGTCACTTTGTGTCATCACAATTACCGGAATCAGACTCATATCAGCATCTTCTTTCATCCTGTCAAGAAAAGTGAAACCATCCATCACCGGCTATCTAACAGAATCAAAGTTACATCATCATGATGGTCTTTCAGGATATCCAAAGCATCCTGTCCATTTTCTGCCTCCAGAATCTGATAATCATCTGAGAGTATATCAACCAACATTTCACGATTCAGTGAATTGTCTTCCACAACCAAAATCTTTTTTTGAGGTAACATATGTTTATCTCCTCTTATAATCATTACATTTCTTCAAAAAAATAAATTCTAATGGTATTATGATAACAATAATCTATATAATATTCAACAAAAAAAACGATTTTTAATTATAAATATGTAGAAAAATAGATATTAATTTTATTTTTTTAATAAAAAATGACTATATAGATTTTCGAAGTGTAATGAAAAATAAATAAGCAAAATAAATCAGTAAAACAATAACGCCATCGTGTCGTTTGATTTTTTTGCGAAGCAACATCGGAACCAGAGCAAATCCGGCCAGAATAAGGCAGACAGGTAAATCAACATATTTCATTTGTGTTCCTACAGGCAAATGCTCTCCTGTGAGCATTGTGCAAACCGGCAATATGAATGTTGTATCTATCATATTGGCTCCCACGATATTTCCGACTGACAGAGAGGATTCCTTTTTTACAATCGCACTAATGGTAGTAACAAATTCTGGAAGAGAGGTTCCCATCGCCAGTATTGTAACAGAAATTATATCTTCCGAAATATTCAACTGCTTTGCAATCTCACAGGAAGCATGAATCAACACATTTGAGCCCGCTATGATTGCGGATGCCCCCAATATGAAAAAAAGCAGATTTTTCAACAAATCTTTTTTATAAATTTTTAATGTTTCCGGTTCTTTTCGTAGTTCAACGGCATTTTTCATATTTATGATCATAAATAAAGTACCTGCCATCATTAAAATAATGCTGTCTGCAGGGGTAAAAACATCATCCTGAAAGCTTAAAAACAAAAGGAAAAGACATCCGATATACAACAGATTTTTTATCAAATACTCTTCTCTTCGGATCCATACCGGCAGGCATATCAGACTGATTCCAAGAATGATTCCGGTATTTGCCGATACCGATCCAACCGCATTTCCAATGGCCATTACAGAGCTTCCTTTCATAGCTGCTGTAACAGAAACGATCACTTCCGGCATGGTTGTAGCAAAACTGACAATTGTTGCCCCGATGATATATTTGGGAATCCCAAAGGAACTTGCCAGATTTGCGGCAGCATCAACAAACCAGTCACCACCCTTACAGATTAAAAGTAATCCAATCAAAAAAGACATATAAATCATAAGATAACCTCCGTTATTTATAATTTCATATGTCTTTTCTATTTAAATTATTCCACTGTAAAGTGTAGTACTCCACCAAATCCGATGACGTTCTTTTATCATTCCTCAGTCTGAAGAAGTTCTATCTGCTTGCGGATGTGGTTCATTTTCTGATCCAGCTCTGCACTGGCATCGGCACATTCTTTCAAATCCTGTGTGAGCTGTTCAAACTCTATATTTTTCTTATATTTTAACTTATGTTCCAAACTTGCCCAAAAATCCATTGCCATAGTACGCAACTGAACTTCAACTTTCATCATCTTCTTTTTATGTTCCAGGAAAATCGGTGTCTCAACAATCAAATGAAGACTCCGATATCCATTTTTTTTCGGATTGGCAATATAATCTTTCTTTTCTACCAGAAAAACATCATCCTGTTCCAGAAGACAATCTGCCAAGAAATAAATATCATCAGGAAAAGAACAGATTACCCGGATTCCGGCGATATCAAACAGATTCTCCTCTATCGCCTCCATAGAAAATGAAATATTCTTTCGGTGCATTTTCTCAATGATGCTGTCCGGAGTTTTCAATCTTGTTTTTATGGATTCAATCGGATTGCGATCATGTTCCAGAGAAAATTCTTCATTCAAAACACGGAATTTCGTTTCAATCTCCATCAGCGCACATTTATAATATGCCATCAGATTCCGAAAAGGATCCGATTGTTTTTTTAAGTTATCCAGTATCTCTGTATTTGTCACTCCCTGAAAAATACGATTCTTTACTTTTTCTCCGAAAGAAGTTTTAAGAAGAGTTTCCACAGGAGAAAACACTTTTTCTTTTTGTTCCATTCTTTATACACCTCTTATTTTATTCATTTTGTTCATCTTCTTTTCGTCAGATTATAACATATATCATCAAAATGAACAATCCTTCAACCGTATCTTCCCAAAGTTGACATGCTGTGTTATAATTGTTACAGAAATATTAAATTATGAATGTAGGTTATTTTAAATATTGAAATGTCACTTGAAAGAAAGAGCTACGAATCAATGTTAAGAACGGAGGATTTTTTTGAAAAAATATAGTTATTTTATTATTATGATTCTGGTCGGTTTGTTTTTATTTCCTGCTCAGTCATTTGCTTTTGAACACGGATATAAACTCAATACCGACAAAATTTATGCAATGGTCAGAAATGATATCCCTGTATATTATTCCAATGATGGTGAAGACGTAAAGACCTATCTTCCTGCCTTTTCCGGAATCGAAGTGATTGATTCTACCAGTTCCTGGTATCAGGTAGAATATGAAACGAAATCCGATGTTTCCACCGGGTGGGTTACAAAAGATGAGTTTACCTATGACTGTCTTGTTTATGACGGGACAGAGAAACAGATTCTCGCCAATGGTACGTATACATTTCGCTACTGTAATAATTCCGAAAATGCAACCATTTTAAATACCATTGATGATTCCAGTTATTTTTCCAATCACAGTTTTTCCTGTAAGATTAAATTTTTGGGCAATAAATCTTTTCAGGTATATCGTACTGACACAGGGAAATATTTGCTGGCAGATCAGCTCTTTGAATCAGACGATAACCAGATAATATGGGGTGCGGAAGAAAAAGCGGGAACTTTTCATTTTATCCGAAAAGGAAATTATTACGGTATCCAGGATACGGTTACCAACCGTTACCTTGCAACAAACGAAGCCGGCTTACTTATCTTTAATAATGAAAAAAATATTTTATGGCGGTTAACTCGTAATAATAAAGCAATTTCGAAATCCAGTCTCCGGGTTTTTGTTCAATTTGATCCTGAATGGGCGTCCACACATTACGGACGGGGCAAAAACGAAGACCCTTCGACAAATAATTACTGTACTTCAGCTTGTGGAATTTTTTCTACTATGAATGCGATTTATTCCCTTACCGGTCATTATGTAAATCCGGATATCCTGGCAGATTATGCAGTAGAAAAATACTTCCGAATTGAAGGACACGGTACCGACAGTGGCTTTTTTAAAGCAGCCGCCAAAAAATTCGGTTATAAATATGGTTTTCAATATGATGGCAGCGGAGAATCTATCAAACAGCTGAAAGATAAGTTAAAGAAAGGAGATACGGCTATCGCCTATGTTCCTGGTCACTATGTTGCCATTGTAGACTACGATAAGAAAAAGAATAAATTTCTTCTTCTGGATCCTCATTATCTTCCAAAAAGAAAAACCAGTTCTTTTGGTGACTGGGTAAGTCAAAAAGATCTGGAAGAAGGTGCATTATTCGCTCAGATGTTCTTTTATTATAAAGCACTGGATGAATAGCCCTGAAAAAATGGGGCTGTCGCAATTCAAAAAGCGCAGCCCCAGGCACAACAATGTGGAAAACAAAGAATTATGCGTTATGAATCAATGCCATAAATACAAGATCATCCGTGTCTGATGTATTCTCCATGGAATGACACTCTCCCGGTAAAATGGTACACACATCTCCCGGTTCAACCGGATTACGACTTCCATCATTGTCAATAAAGATTCCGTTACCTTCCAGAATATAATAAGGCTCTGTTTCTCCTGTATGTCTGTGCCAGCCTACTGTTGAATGCGGCTTCAATACAACTTTGGCATATAATCTGCCATGTCCATAAAGATCTTCTTTTGGTACAATATGGTGAACAATTGCCAGTCCTTTTCCTCCTGCCAATCCTTCTGTTTCTGTTATATTTGCTTTACGAACCATTTTTCTTCCTCCTTCATATCTTAGATTCCTTTTTTATGATAGTAAATTTACAATAGAATGTCAATTTTTTGTTGTAATTTCTTTTCTTTGGCTGTATAATTATAAATAATAATGTAATGGAGAGTGGCATATGAATCTCAGGCAAATTAATCTTCTTTGGGAAGAATACAAGAAAAAATATGATATCAATAGTGACATACAGATTTCAGCTGTGAAATATGATACGGAAAGGTATGTAGAAGGCTGTTTTAATCTGTTGGAACTTATGGATGGAAAGTATATTCTCCATCTTAATAAGAATATGCATTTGTATAATGATAATTATGCAAAATTTATCTTATTCCATGAGTTTACTCATTTTTATGATTTTATCAAATGTCCTTATGAAGAACAGGAGAAGCTCTTTATGTGGATGAATGCCTACTCCGAATACCATGCATGTAAGGTTACTCTTGCCAGATTCATTGAAATGTTCACCCTCACCGAAGTCCATTTGGATAAGATTCAGTTACCGGGGCCTTATAAAGAGATTTCCATACGAAGACTTCTGGTAGAAAGCTTCTATCGGACTAAAATTTGTTTTGACCAGTTTTTCTCCACTTTCCAGCTGAACGATTTTGCCAATGGGTTCCGTCAGTTGATGTATCTTTTTGGTTATCTGTCTCTTTTCAAGAATGATGAAGATATGGTTAAGACAACCTTAACAGCTCTTAATTTTGATGATGAATGTTTTATGAAGTTGTATCAGGCTTTAAAAGATATGGACTTCGATCAGGTTCTTGACAATTATAAAGAGATTTCAGATATCGCAGTTCTCATATACATACGTGCATCTTTCCGAAAATATTACAGCAGAGAGCTACTTCCGGATGAAGAGATTAACAATATTACTTTAGATAATTACAGAGATTATATCGAAGAACTGGATCGCAAAAAGTTAGAACATGAAGGACAAGCTCAGGCAGAGAATTAATTTTCTCTGCCTTTTTCATCATTCCAAGACTGTAGATATTGTTGTGCTTTGGGCTGCGCTTCATTTATTGCGACAAGCCCTTCTATTTATCTAATCTGTCCATCTCCACGGATAATATATTTATAACTGCAGAGTTCCTCCAATCCCATTGGTCCTCTTGCATGTAATTTCTGAGTAGAAATACCCATCTCACATCCGAGACCAAATTCTCCTCCATCAGTAAAACGCGTGGAAACATTCACATATACAGCAGCGCTGTCCACCCGTCCGGTGAAATACTGTGCCGCTTCTGCTGATTCTGTGATGATGGCTTCGCTATGTCCGCTGGAGTGAAGAGAAATATGAGAGACAGCGTCCTTCACATCTTCTACCACTTTCACTGCCAGAATATAATCTAAAAATTCAGTATCAAAATCTTTTTCTCCTGCTGGTGTTCCTTCGATATATTCTGCTGCTTTCTCGCAAAGACGCAGTTCTACCGGAATCCGACCGGAAATCTTTCTATCATCTACCAGAAGTTTTTTCAGTTTAGGAAGAAATTCTTCCGCAATATCTTTTTGAACAAGACAAACTTCCTCTGCATTGCATACACTCGGACGACTTGTTTTGGCATTGTTAATAATCTGCAATGCTTTTTCCTGATCAGCATCTCTATCAACATAAACATGACAGATTCCAGTTCCGGTCTGAATACAAGGAACTTTTGCCTGGTCAACACAAGATTGAATGAGTCCTGCTCCACCTCGTGGAATCAAAAGATCAACATATCCCACTGCCTTCATCAGTTCCACGGAACTGCCTCTGGTCGTATCTTCAATCAAGCTTACGCAAGCAGCCGGAAGTCCTGCTTCCACCAGTCCCTTCTGAAGGGCATCGACTACTGCTCTGGCACTTTTCCATGCCTCTTTTCCACTCCGAAGAACACAGGCATTTCCACTTTTGATACACAAAGCTGCTGCATCACTGGTTACATTTGGGCGACTTTCATAGATAATGGCAATCACACCAAGTGGAATCGCAGTCTTTTCTATTACCATTCCATTTGGACGAGAGATGGAAGAAATCACCTTTCCTGCCGGATCCGGAAGTGCAATTAACTCACGAATCCCCTTTGCCATTCCAGCAATTCTGTCTTCACTCAGCATCAGTCGATCCAGCATAACTTCAGATATTTTGCCTTTTGCCTGCTCCATATCTTCCTGATTTGCATCCAGAATCGCTGCCCTGTCTGCATATAAATAATCTGCCATCCGTGCAAGAGCTTTATTTTTTGTTTCTGTATCGGCAGAATTAATCGATATTTTCGCTGCCTTTGCCTGTTCGAGTATCTCACTGGTAGTCATTATTTTCTCCTCCCTCTGAATTTGGTTCCGACTTTCTCGCCATCAAGAATCCGATAAAGGTTCTCCGGATACATACCATTGGTAATGATCATATCAATTCCTGCATCCATTGCAATTTCAGCGGCTTTGATTTTCGTGATCATCCCTCCGGTTCCAAGGTCTGTTCCCTTCGTTCCGGCAAGCTGTTCAATCTCAGGAGTGATAGAAAATACCACATCAATGATTTCGGCATCTTTATCTTCCCGCGGGTTTGCTGTATATAAACCATCAATGTCACTTAAGAGTATCAGGAGATCCGCCTGAGCTGTTTTCGCCACAATAGCACCCAGGGTATCATTATCTCCCACAGAGATTTCGTCCGTCACGATAGAATCATTTTCATTAATTACAGGCATAACGCCAAGTTCGAGCAACCGATTCAGGGTATTCTGAAAATTATGGTTGCTTGTCTCATTATCAAAATCCATACCGGTAATCAAAATCTGTGCAACGATATGGTTATATTCTAAAAACTTTTTATCATACAGGTACATCAATTCACATTGGCCAATAGCTGCTGCAGCCTGTTTTGTCGGCATATCATCCGGCTTCTGTTTTAAATTCAGTTTACCGACACCGAGTCCGATGGCACCGGAGGACACCAGAATCAATTCGTGTCCTGCATTTTTTATATCACTTAATACCTTGCATAAATTTTCAATTCTTCGGATATTAATTCTTCCAGTCTCGTGGGTTAAGGTAGATGTTCCCACTTTTACTACGATACGCATTTTATCCTCCTGCAAAAAAAGGTATCTGTAAAATCTTCACAGACACCTTTATCTTTTTTTATAGTACTTTACTTAAGAAACTCTGTGTTCTCTCGTTTTGTGGATGATCCATGACTTCTTCCGGAGTACCCTCTTCCATGATGACACCCTGGTCAATAAAGAAGACGCGATCTGCCACGTCGTGGGCAAATCCCATCTCGTGAGTTACGACAACCATAGTCATACCTTCTGCCGCCAGTTCTTTCATAACATCAAGAACTTCACAAACCATTTCCGGGTCAAGAGCAGATGTCGGTTCATCAAACAACATGATATCCGGTTCCATGGCAAGAGCACGGGCAATAGCTACACGCTGCTGCTGCCCTCCAGAAAGTTCCTTCGGTTTCGCATCTGCTTTTTCTGCAAGGCCAACTCGCTTCAAAAGTTCCATAGCCTTCTTCTCTGCTTCTTCTTTGGATTTCAGTTTCAATTCCACCGGTGCAAGCATAATATTCTCTTTTACCGTATAATGTGGAAACAGATTAAACTGCTGGAACACCATACCGATGTGACGGCGAATCAAATCAATATTACTGTTCTTTCCGGTGATGCTCTCTCCGTCTACTAAAATCTCTCCTCCGGTTGCTTCTTCCAGACGATTCAGGCAGCGAAGGAACGTAGATTTACCGGATCCGGAAGGTCCGATGACACAGATAACTTCCCCGGCTTTGATTTCCGCATCAATTCCCCTCAGAACGTGAAGGTCACCAAAACTTTTTTTCAATCCATTAACTTTAATTTTAATCTCGTTATCCATTAAGCATTCATCCTCCTTTCAACGGCCCTGGAAATGAAGGACAGGACAGTGACGATAAGAAGGAAGAAAATTGCTACCCATGTGTATGTGGCAAAGGATTCCATCGTTCTTCCAACATATATCTTGGCGTGATACATAATCTCAGATAATCCGATCGCATAAAGGATCGTGGAATCCTTTAAGGTAATGATGAACTGGTTTACCAGAGACGGAAGACAGATACGAACTGCCTGCGGAAGAATAATCTTCTGCATGGATTTCGCATAGCTTAAACCGAGACTTCTGGCAGCCTCCATCTGTCCCTTATTGACAGATTCGATAGAACCACGGAAAATCTCTGAAATATACGCTCCGGCATTAAGCGTCAGAGTAACAAGACTGGCAGTAAATACGGTGATACGGAACTGAGTACCAGTAATGGACTGAATCAGCTGCGGTACAGCAAAATAGAAATAAAATGCCTGTACCAGCATCGGGGTACCACGAATCAGCCAGATATAAAACTTTGCAATTCCCCGTAAAACAATATTGTGGGAAATGTTCATCAAACATACAAAAATACCCAGAATCATCGCAATGATCAGGGATAAGATTGTAATCTTAAGGGTCATACCCAACCCTTCTAAAAGGGTTGGGTAGACTTCATGAAAAACTCCAATTAAATTCATAACATGCCTCTTTGATTATTCAGCGTCTGTATATTTTGCTACGATTTCATCGTATGTGCCATTTTCAATGATGTTAGCAAGGCCTGTGTTGAACATCTCCAGTAATTCCTGGTTCTGTCCTTTTAATACTGCAAAACCGTAAGGTGTGGAGAAGTTCTCCTGTTCTTCTGCAGCAATCTTAAGTCCGTTACCCTGTGTGATACCATATGCCATAACCGGCTGATCTTCAAAACATGCTACACTGTTACCGGTAACAACATCCTGATACATCAGAGAAGACTCATCAAAATACTGAATGCTGAATCCATACTGATCTTTTAAAGATTCTGCACAGTCAGCTCCCTGTGTTCCTGTTTTAGCTGCTACAGTCTTACCTTCCAGATCTTCATATCCCTGGATGCCGCTGTCTGCTTTTACTGCCATACAAACATAGGAATCATAATATGCTTCAGAGAAATCATATTTCTGCTTTCTCTCATCTGTGATAGACATACCTGCGATAACCGCATCACTCTGTCCGGACTCAAGAGAAGCAACTGCAGCATCAAAACCAAGAGGCTGTAATTCATATTTAAATCCCTGGTCTTTTGCGACTGCATCAAGAATATCAACATCAATACCAACAAAATTGTTATCTTCGTCTGTAAACTCAAATGGTGCAAATACAGTGTCAGTTGCAATGACATAAGTTTTATCTGCTGCACTGTCTGCCGCTGTTGAATCTGCTTCGTTTGTTGTACTGCTTCCGCAAGCGGCAAGAGATAATGCCATCGCTGCTGCTAAAGTAACTGATAAGAATTTTTTCACAATAAATCCTTCCTTTCTTAATTAATATAAATTAATATCCGACTATTATATTATAGCTACTTAAATGAAAAAAAGCAACCCGCTTTAAAAAGTTAAGTTAAAACTTAACTATACAACATACATCTCCTTAATTAAATTAACTTTTTAATCTAATATTGTTAACAATATAAATTATTTATTCTTATAACCTAATTAAATAATTCTAAAATGAAGGAAGTTGAAGAATTATGAAAGATTTATTCTTCAATTTCTCATACAATTCGGAAAATCACGGTATTTGCATACACGATCGGTTTGTTTCTGGCGAAGAAAATTTTCCCTTTTTTCTCTGCCACAATCTCTTTTCGTACCTCTCCGATATATGGATCAATGATCTCAGCAAGAAGCTCTCCTTTCTCCACCTCGTCACCAACTTTAACACAAGGCATAAAAAGGCCGGCCTGATCACTCTTAATTACAGACATCTCCTTTTCCCATAAGATATGAGTCTTATGATTTATTTCCTGATCATATCGAATAATTCCCTGCGCGGCCATAAAGCGAAGTACAGCCTCCACGCCTTCCTGAGCAGATTCCAGATTGATCTCATCCGTTCCGCTGGTATATATGGAAAAAGCCTCCGTCTCCCAGATCTGCCAGTTATAATTAAGTGTTGTTGTATCATAAGGTTTCGGATCACGCACGATGGTGTAAGGAAGCCCGAAACCTTCCGCTAAAGAAATATCCTCAAACCCGGTATGCATCATTCGCACATGGGGCAAAAATGTTCCCTGCATATAAAAACTACAAAAATGAATTCCATATTTATAATGGCGTATTGCATCAAATACTCCGTCTGCAATTCTCTGAGTAGTTTCCCCGAGACGATACCCCGGAAACATTCGGTTAATATCTGTATTATCGGATGGCCAGAAACGTCTTCCCACGTTTATAGAAGAAGAGTTGGCTGTCGGAATCACCAAAATCTCTTTTCCCGGACAGATTTTTCTATCTCTTTCTAATTGTTTTAATCGTTTATTTAACTGTGAACAGATATATAGCTGCTGAATCTCGTTTCCGCGCATGGCACCCATGATACAGATTGCCGGTTCTCCTTTTCCATAAAAATATCCGGTCACTTTCATGTTGTCCCGATAGAGGGAATTCAACTCATAAATCGTACCTTTTCTCATGGTTTCTCCCTCCTTAAAATACGGGCAATCAGTGAGCCTTCACTGACCACCGGATATTCCCGAATTGTAAACACGATTCCATCTTCTTCCGCAAGAGGTTCTGAAAAAACAGTCCCATCAAGAGGATTCACGATTTGACCGATTTTTTGTCCTTTTTCAACAGTATCCCAGTGGGAAACCAGCGGAAGAAACACACCGGATGCCGGCGCATTTACAAAAGAAATCTCATCAGGTTCCGTGGAGATAATCGGTTTTCGAACTTCTTTTACGTCTCCTTTCCAGATTCCAAGGCAATGCATGAGATTTAAGATTCCATCAATCAGTTGATCTCCGTATTCTCTTGTAATTCTCATTCCGACACCCATCTCGACAACAAGGGTCGGAACCCCAACACTGTTTAGAGAATGAGCCAGCGTTGACTGTAAAACAGTCGCAGCCCCATGCACCCAGATAAAATCTATATTCAGTTTTTCCGCATATGGCACCAGCACATCAGCAGTTTCCTCACTGATTCTTACCTGAGGGATTTCCGTAAGATAAATATTACTGGCATGAATATCAATACAAAAATCGGATTTTGACAAATCTTCCACAATCTCTGCTGCAATGTATTCTGCCATGGAACCATTCACATCTCCCGGAAAAATACGATTCATATCCAGATCAAACATGGGAATTCCCCGGGTAATCGTGTTCACTCCCAGAGGATTAAGTGCAGGATAAATATCAACGATTCCTTCCAGTTTATCCCGATTAGCCTGCAATATTTTATTTAATTTATAACAGACATACTGTCCTTCCAGCTCATCTCCATGGGTTCCGGTTACAATACTGAAAATATTCCCTTTACCATTGGGATGAAGAGGCAGAATTCTGTTTTTACGTATCTCCAGTTTTTCATCAACAGGAAGACTGGATGACACCACAGTTTTTATCATAATATTTCCTCCACAATAACCGTCACATCCTGAATTTCACTGGCGATTCCTCTGAAAATACCTTTATTAATAATACAGTCATCGGCATCGAGACCATGGGACACAATGATATAGTCATCGTCTACCCATCGATCATTGGTTGGATCGATTTCATACCACTGACCGGTACAACGATCACATACTGCAACCCAGGCATGAGATGCACCTTCCCCTGACATATATCCGGCTACATATATAGAAGGAATCCCCATAAAACGACATAATGAAATCATAATATGGGCATAATCCTGACAAACTCCTTTTTTCTCATCAAATGCCTCTTCTGCCGTCGTTCGAATATTCGTCGCACCCGGACAATATTCCATATGATGAAAAATCTCTTCCATGAGAGAAAAAACCATATTTTGAAAATCAGAAATGGTTTCATCTGCGTGAAACCATTTTTTCTTAAATTGCTCCGCAAAGCACTTCATTGTCTGACTGCATTTTGTCAATGATGTCTCATATCCATAACGTTCCATCCCGGAATCCACCCGGATACCTCCGAAAGAACGGTCTACGATTGCATTTCCCTCAATCTGTACGGAAAAATAATCATGGGGTTTCTGAATACATCCATAGAGATAAGATGTTCCAAAAGAATCTCTTCCGGAAGATATCCATTCAATCGGAGAAATATCCTGTTTTATAATTTCAATCTGCTGTACCTCGCTGGTTGCAGGTATACATTTTAAAGTAAAGGAATGTCCCATTATATCAGATGAAAATGCAGAATGCATACGGTAAATAAAATGTAATTGTTTCATGTGACCTCCTCAGATTATTTTACAATAATTCAAAGACTATCACAAAATATCTTTCGTTTCAACTCCTTTACAAGTGTTAAAAATCCAATAACGTTTCCAGTGCACGAATCATTTTCTGCCGAATCATTGCCGGATCAGATTCCGGATGATCTTCTTTTTCACACTGTAGTAAATAAGAGAACCGTACAAGAGCTACATCGTTATATTCGATTTCGGTGCGTTTGATTCGTGCACATAATTTCTGATATTCTGATATAAGAGAAAGTTCATCACTGCCAAGACGAAGATATAAATCGATGCGCTCAATACTTTTTCCTGTTTTAATAATATTTCTTGTCTCCGTATCAACAATATAGTCATCGGCACATGCCCAGAAAGCTAAAAGCATATCAAGAACGTTCTGTAATTCCATCAACGGCGAAGAAGAATGCATTGTCTTTTCCATCGTAGAAAGACAAAGCTGCAGATACGCCATTGTTTCTGTTCCAATTTCATCTCTCAAAACGATAGCATTATCATAGGCACGAATAAGATTACTGATTACAGAATCAGGATTGGTTTTATCATAAAGATATCGGTTAATGAAGTCATCGTTAGACTGATAAATAATTGGAATATTTAATTTATTACAATAATCCGAATATCCATCCGTTTCATTATCGATCATCTTGTCAAATTCAATATAAAATTTACGGATCGTCGTATAAACTCTCTCACTATAACGACCAAGCCACAGCAGATTATTGGCTTTCACTAACGAGATAATACCCATGTGTCTTTAAATCCTCCTCCCTGTGATGAGTTAACAATAAATGAGTCCGGCACTCTGGAAAAACGGGTCAGACCACTTGCCCAGATTTTGGTTTCTTTTCCACTTAACACAAATGCACGCAAATCGGCTTTTCTAGGCACGATTTCGTTGTTATCCATAATATCAATATCCAAAAAATCAATGACTTCCTGTGCAATGAAACGTCTTCTTTCTCTCCGAACTGTCTCTTTGAATTCTTCTCTTTCTTCCTGGGAAAGAGCACTTCCAAACACAACGCCATATCCGCCAGCTTCCGCCACATCTTTGATGACAAGTTTATCAAAGTTCTCTATGACATAATTAAAATCATCATCATAAAACGGGAGATATGTCGGTGCATTTTTCAGGATTGGAGTCTCATGAAGATAATACTCAATCATTTTCGGAACAAAATAATAAATACCTTTATCATCAGCAATTCCATTTCCAGGAGCATTGATGATTGCCACATTGCCCTTTCGATAAATATCCATGATATGAGGAACACCAATCAGAGATTCCTCACGGAAAGTCATCGGATCTAGATAATCATCGGAAATACGACGGTAAACTGCACCAACTTTCTGGTCTTTTCCATGGAAGTCTTTGTAATAAAGATAATCACCTTTTACTACCAGATCAGAATTCATTGCAAGAACTGCACCGGATTTTTCTGCCAGATAGGAATGTTCAAAATAAGCTGCATTATATCTGCCAGGCGTGAGAATGACATTAATACCTCCTGTATTGGAATAATCCATGGTTTCTTTTAATAACTGCGCATAATTCCGGTTATCAAGAATCTTATGTTTCCGGAAGATCTCCGGTGCGGCACGACGGCAAAGATTCCGTGCGATCATCGGATAAGAGGCTCCGGAAGGAACTCGAAGATTATCTTCCAGAATATACCAGGACTTATCTTTTGCCTGCACAAGATCAATACCTGAAATATGACTGTATATCCCTTTCGGCGGCATAATACCTTCACACTGTTTCAAGTATCCTGGTGAGGAGAAAATGAAGTCTTCCGGAATAATTCCGTCTTTTAATATTTTCTTATCTCCATAAATATCTCCAAGAAACAGATTGAGGGCATCGACACGCTGACGAAGTCCGGCTTCCAGTTCTTCAAATTCTTCCGGTGTAATAATTCTTGGAATCGGATCAAACGGAAACAACTGTTCTTTAAACTTTCCATCTTTATAAATCCCAAATTTTACGCCATATCTGGCCAATAATCGGTTAATTGATTCTGTATGATCTAATAAATCAAACATATACTCTCCTCTCTTCTTTTCTAAAAATGCAAAAGAAAAAGGCGCTTTACAAAACTGTAAAACGCCTTTGTTTTTTTAAAATTCTACGTTATTTTCCTGATACTGTCAATAGGAAACTAAAGAAAAGAGGAAAATTATTCCTCTGGTTTCCTATTATCCTATTTGGAAGAAATGAAAGATTGTACATAAATAAATTCAAAAACAACACATAAAAAGGATTGACAGACAAAAAAAAATCGTATATGATTAGCGCAATCGATTTCCAATATACTTTTGTGACATCAGATGGGGAACATAAGTCTGCAATACAGATAATAATTCCCATACTATGACTCGCAAGCGAGTATTGTATTGATAAAGGAGATGGAAACAATGAAAACTTTTACCGTTAAATTTGACACTGTAGATAATGCTGCTTCTTTTGTAAAATCAATTGAAGATTTTGACAGTCATTTTGATTTAATTTACGGCAAATACATGGTAGATGCACAGTCTATTCTCGGTGTGATGACCATGAACCTCAGAAATAAAATTGATCTTAGAATTATGGAACGCAACGACGAAATGGATCAGATCATTGAAGCAATCACCCCATATATTGCTGCATAATACCATAAATCCCTTACGTGATTTGTAAGCGAAAAAACTGATAACCTATAACAACATAAATTACGAATTAAAAGTATGCGAAATCGTTATTGATATATTTTTTTTAATATGATATATTATTTAAGGGTCCATTTGTAGATACGGATGGATCCTTTCTTATTGTTACAATAAAAATATTTAGATTTTCAAAATCTGTTATAAGTTATTACAACTCAGGAGGTTACACAATTATGTGGTTTGATGAGGCGGTTATTTATCAGATATATCCGCTGGGATTGTGCGATGCTTTAGATAAAAAAGATTCCGATCATCGGATTCTACGCATTCTTAACTGGGTAGATCATATCAAGGAAACCGGCGCTACCTGTGTGCTGTTTAATCCCGTTATGGAAAGTGACTATCACGGATATGACACCAAAGATTATAATCTCGTTGACTATCGTCTCGGTACAAATGAGGATTTTCGGAAAGTATGTGATGCCATTCACAAAGCAGGGCTTAAAATCATGTTTGATGGAGTCTTTAATCATGTCGGACGGGGCTTTTGGGCCTTTAAGGATGTACAGGAGAAAAAATGGGATAGCCCCTACTGTGGATGGTTCCATCTGAATTTTGACGGAAATACAGAATATGATGACGGTTTCTGGTATGAGGGCTGGGAAGGTCATAATGAACTGGTTAAATTAAACCTGGATAATCCGGAAGTCAGGAATCATCAGTTTGAAACCATCCGGCAATGGATTGATTTATATGATATCGATGGACTGCGCCTGGATGTCGCCTATTGCCTCACTGATTCTTATTTAAGAAATCTGCGACAGTTTGCCAACGAAGTAAAGACTGATTTTGTTTTAATGGGAGAAACTCTTCATGGGGATTACAATCTCTGGATGAGTGATGAAAAATGTCATTCTGTCACTAATTATGAATGTTATAAAGGATTATATTCCAGCTTTAACAGCGCCAATATGCATGAGATCAGCTTCAGTCTTAATCGCCAGTTCGGTTATGAAAACTGGTGTATTTATCGCGGCAAACATTTATTGAGTTTTGTAGATAATCATGATGTTGAACGGATTGCCAGCATCCTCGAAGATAAAAATAATCTCCCTGTAATTTACGGACTTCTCTTTGGAATGCCCGGCGTCCCTTCCATATATTACGGAAGTGAATGGGGACTTGAGGGTAGAAAAAAAGACGGAGATGAAGCACTACGTCCTGCTATCGAAAAGCCTGAATGGAACGAGCTTACCAATTTTATCGCAGCTTGTGCCAGAGTTCATACAGAACATCCAGCACTTTGCTACGGTGGCTATCGCAATCTTCATGTCTGGAGTAAACAGCTCGTATTTGAACGTGCCTGTGAAGAAGAACGTATCATTGTTGCTCTTAATATGGATGATGTTTCATATTTTGCACCATTTGATGCACAGGCTTTAGAAGGTATCGATCTGTTGACGGGAGAAACCGTCACTTTCCAGGGAGGCAGGGAACTCCAGCCACACAGCGCAGTTTACTGGAAAGTATCTTTATAAGTCTCTGTAATTTTTAAAAGCATCTTCATAATCCTGCCATTTCTCATACCAGAGATGGCAGGATTTTGTATATTCATCTTCCATCTGACTCCATATGTGATTCCATTCCTCCCGATAAGAATCCGAAGTCCAGAATTCCTCGTTATTTCTTTGATTCAGGTGTTGTTCCATCCGTTCTTTTATCTTTTCCAGTTGTTCTCCTGCCAGCTCCAGCTGCCAGTCTGTATAGGATTGTTCTGTTGAAAAACGGGCACTCTGCATTCGTTTTGATTCCGGAACCGCTTTTAATTCATGAAGTAATAACGTATTCTCCGCTTCTACAGCACTGATACCGGATTCTTTTCCCTCTCTTTTTTTTCGAAGCGATTCCAGATAATGTTCATACCCAAATGGGTAATAGGAAACTTTATTTTCTTCAAAAATCAGAAGAGAGTCTGCCACCTCTTTCAAAAAATAACGATCATGAGAAACGAACAGCATTGTTCCGGTAAAAGCACAAAATGCTGATTCCAGTGTCTCTCTGGCAGATATATCCATGTGATTGGTCGGTTCATCCAAAATGAGAACATTCGGTCTTCCTTCCAGCATTTCTGCAAGAACCAGCCGACTCTTCTCTCCTCCGGAAAGATCTGATATTTTCTTTCCCGTTTCTTCTCCGAAAAAAAGATAATTCCCCAACGCCTGTTTGACTTCTTTTATGGTAAGCTTTGGATAAATGTCGTGAAAATGTTCAAATACTCTTTTTTCTGAGCTTAATTCGCCGCTGTGCTGGTCAAAATATCCGATTTCAATTCCATTTCCCCATTGAAAAGAACCGGACAAAGCCGGAATTTGCTCTGTGATCGTCTTAAAAAAAGTTGTTTTTCCAATACCATTCGCTCCGAGCAGCCCTATTTTTTGTCCTCTTTTCACACGCAAGGTCAATTCCTGAAGCATATGATTGTATCCAATTTGAAGTTGATTGGTATCCAGCACACATTTACTCCCCAACACTTGCGGCTGTATCTTATCTGCGAAGATATGGGATTTGTCTACCCTGGGTTTTTCTATGATTTCCATTCTTTCCAGAATTTTTTTCTTTGATCTGGCCATTGCAGCTTTTTTGGGTTTGTGTTTGAATCGTTCGATCAGTTCATTTAATCGTTTTATTTCCTGTTGCTGAGCCAGATATTTTTTGTGCTGAATCTGAATTTCTTTCTGTTTCTGATTTCTGTAATCCGTATAATTTCCGACATATCTTTTTAGTTTCCCCTCGGTTAGTTCATATACTACATTGACCGTCTGATCGAGAAAAAACCGGTCATGCGATACCACTACAATTGCTCCAGGATAGGATGAAAGATATTCTTCCAGCCAGACTACTGCATCCATATCCAGATGATTGGTCGGCTCATCCAACAGTAAAAGATCCGGTTTTTGCAAGAGTAATCTGATCAATGCCAGTTTTGTCTGTTCGCCGCCGGAAAATTCTTTGAATTTTTTCTTTTTTTCCTCAGGTAAAAAACCGAAAACTGTAAAAAGTCGATTGTATTCCTGCTCAAATAAATATTTTTCTCTGGAATATGGATCTTCTTCTTCTATCATCAAAGAGATTTCTTCTTCCACAGTTGCTTCCGGATTTCGCAAAATATTTTGATGTAGTATCCCAATCGTCGTATCTCTTGCCATCCAGATTCCCGGTTGAAATCTTTTATCATCTCTGTCTAAGGGCAGAGTACCTGCAATGACATTTAACAGGGTTGTTTTCCCGGCACCATTTCGTCCTACCACAGCAATTTTTTCATTCCCGCGAATCTCAAAATCCACATGATTCAGTATTATTTTTCCCCCGAAGGATACGGTTCCATTGGTAATCTGATACCTCATCTTTTATACACTCTTTTCCTTTTATATTTCAATCTGTCATCACAGTGGGCTCGACCCTCTTTGAGATTCGCTGTGCTTGCTTCACAGCTGTTTTTTGTACTCCCCGTACCTCACTGATACAAATTCCTTTTATTATTCCCATATTATCCTCCGATTGATATCATTTTCTTCTCTTCCGTAAT
>JAQYIU010000078.1 GCA_028721415.1 Lachnospiraceae bacterium
TTTTGTCCTCCTGAATCATTCTAAGGTCGAAGACTTTGAACCGGAACATCACAAAGGATATCCCCTTTCACAAACTTCGACCCCATTGTCTTCATTATTCTAACATAGATGTATGCAAGATGACAAGAAACATCCTTCAATAATTCATTTTATTAAGGGAAAAACCATAAATTCCTATGATTTCTTTGACAATTGCCAACCCTCCACTGACCAAAGACGCAATCAGGTACATCCACTGGAAATATTTTGTCTCTCCGCCAAGCCATCCGTAAAGCAGAAAAAGAAAGGAAATACCACAAAGAACGAACAATACATTTTCTTCCAGCCTTTCTACCACATGTATCACAGTAGCATCCTCTGGTTCATGGCCCGACTTCATGAGAAAGTCTTCAGACATCATCCGGCCCTCTTCTGACAATCGCATCATAGATTTCCCTTGTTTCGGGGGATCTGTTTGCAGAAAAGCTCTTCCACAGGCGATCACCTTTCCCGATTCTTCGTTAAAAATATCACCCTCCCAGTATTTTCTGTCGGGATTTCCTACGCTAAACCCGGAGACTGGCATCGGTTCCCCATTTTTTATGCGCAAAATATCTCCCGGAACAATTTTTCTCACATCCATTTTTCTGTAAATGCCATCTCGGAGAACCAGCACTTTTTTCCGTTCCTTCTGTATCAAATCCATCAGATAACGATGATTGGACACAATCTGTCTTCCTTTTAAAATGATTGTAATCCCAAAGGTCAAAAACGAAATCACCCAGTATCTTTCTCCCATATACAGAAAGAAGAAACACAAAAACATCTGAAAAAAGAAAAGCGGATCCTGACATTTTTGCTCTGCGCTCCAATGCCATAGCCGCTTTTTTTCTTTCGTATAAAACTGTTTTTCTTTTTTGGGAATCCTATTTTGGGCTTCTGTGGTGACCAGTCCCATTTCCACATCGGTTTCCAGCTGTTTTTCTAACTTCCTGACTGCCCGGACTTTTTCATCAATCGAGGATTTCATGGAAAACACCCTTTCTTATAAAATAAGGACAGGCAAAAACCTGTCCTTATAATTTATGTCTGATGACAATATTTCAGAACCATTATTCCCTTTCCAGAATAAGACCGGAGCGATACGCATGTAGAAGTTCTTCCAGATCTTTGATCTTTTCCCGAATCTTCTTTCCACTTTCTGTATCTCCAACTCTCTCTCTGTGTTTGGAATTCTCCATGATAACGGTGTCTGTATGGACATCAATCTCATTCTCGATGACATCTTCTGTAGAAGTAAATGTCTTGTGAGAAACCAGACGAAGTCCGTGGGAATTGTAAATCAATGTATAACCGGCAATTCCTGTGGTATTGTGGTATGCTCTGGAAAATCCTCCGTCAATAATCATAACCTTACCGCCACATTTGACTGGAGATTCGCCCTGAACGGTCTTGACCGGCATATGTCCATTGATGATGTGGGAATTCTCCGGATCCATTCCAAACTCCTCAAGAATTCTGTTGGCTACTTCCTCGTTCTCGATCAGACTGTAATAGTAATCCTTTTTCTCCACCTGTATCGCTTTATCATCGATAAAATACCGCTCGAAGGTTGCCATTTTCTCCTTGCCATAGACCGGTGAATTCTCATTGGACCAGATATACCACATGATGTCCTTACCGTATTCGTGCTCTTCTTCATTATCCTGCTCATAATAGCCTTTTCGCGCATAATACTCAAGAACATCATAAAGTTCTTTGCCGGCATATTCTTTATTACCAATCCACACTTTCCGGAACTGACCGTTTTCATCCAGAGGCACACAGCCATGATAGAGCAGATTGGAATTATATTTCAGATACATGCTGCCCTTATTGAACATGAAACGGACATGCTCCTGAAGCTTCTCACAGTTTCTGAAATTCATACAGAGACGCTTCATCAGTTTCTCTTCTGCAGGAGAAAGTTCATAAGGATTCTCCGGATCAATGGTCGGAAAATTCTTATCCAGAAGCTCATAGGTCTTACCATCAATGGTGATGGTTCCTTTCTCATAATCGATGAGGTGAAGGAGCATACGGTTGTCCATGTTAAATTCCGGACGTCTTCTGATCAGCTGTCCCTCCAACTTAAACTGAATAATGGCAATGGCCTTATGCATCTTCATGTTGAGGGAAATCTCTCTCAGATCATGATGATCTTCTGCATGGACACTGAAGCATTCACAAGGATCATCCGCATAAGCTTCAATGGCAAAACTTGCCAGCGGCACCAGGTTGATTCCGTATCCGTCTTCCAGCACATCCAGATTATTGTAACGAGCAGAAAGCCGTATTACATTGGCAATGCAGGCCTCATGGCCGGAAGCCGCTCCCATCCACACCATATCATGATTGCCCCACTGGAAATCCACATTGTTAAATTCCATCAGATGGTCCATGATGATATGAGGCCCCGGTCCTCTGTCAAAAATATCTCCGATCACATGGAGTCTGGTAACAACCAGCTTCTGAATGACCTGAGAAATTGCTACAATGAACTCTTTGGCACGATTGATGCGAATGATCGTATCAAAAATCTCATTGTAATACTCTTCTTTCTGCACAACCCGGTTATTCTCACTCAGCAATTCTTCCAGAATATAGGCAAAATCCGGTGGAAGATTCTTTCTGAGCTTTGATCTGGTATATTTGGCAGAACTTTCTTTACAAACTGCAATGAGACGATGAAGGGAAACCTTATACCAGTCCATCAAATCTTCATTAGACAATTCCTGCTTCATCTTCTCTACTTTCTGCTCCGGATAGTAAATGAGAGCCGCCAGGCTCTTTTTATCCTTCGCAGAGAGGGTGCTTCCAAAAACATCCTCTATCTTGTTTCGAATCGCCCCGGATCCATTTCGCAAAATATGTAAGAACTGTTCATACTCCCCGTGAACATCTGACACAAAATGTTCCGTCTCTTTTGGCAGATTCAACAATGCCTGGAGATTGATAATCTCCGTTGAGGCT
>JAQYIU010000079.1 GCA_028721415.1 Lachnospiraceae bacterium
AAAGAAGACAGGCTAAAACCAGTATTCACGCTCACTGTATATTTTGGTACAGATGACTGGGATGCACCGAGGAGCTTACGGGAAATGTTTGATATCAAGGAACATTCTTTACTGGAATTATTACCTGATTATCCGCTTCTCCTTATACTCCCAAAAGAAATTTCTGATTTTGACCTATTTCACAGTGAATTTGGTCATCTGATGCATATAATAGGAGTATCCGATGATCGTTACGAAATGAAACAATTCATTGAAGGCCTGCGAGACAATCATTTTTCACTAAGTCGTACCGCAGCTGAAATACTAAATGAATTTATCGGCTTTTCAATTCAAACAGAAGAACAGGAGGAAGAAGTTGATATGGGTAAAGTATGTAAAGCATTATTAGACGAAAGACAATTAGGAATTCAAGAAGAGCGCAAAATTATCGTAACACAGTTGCATAAAGAGGGATTTTCTGTTGATTTTATTGCCAGAATTGTTCAGATTCCAGAGAATGAGGTGGCGAATATCCTTTCTTATTCCGATGTGAAAGCTAACGATTGATATGTGAGAAAAGGCTTCGTCTCTCTGATAGCGCACCTTCACCGACAAAAGAAAGTGGAAATCGCTCTATTACATGTTGTTCTGACATTACATGTAATAGAACAGCTTCCGCTTTGTTATTCTGTAAACTACGCCTCATCTTTCCATTAGCTATAAAGCGGAACATAGAAGTGCAGTTTTCGGTCGTAGTATCGAACAAAGGTGAGTTTGTTCAGGTTCACACGAACCCGGTTTTCTTTGATCCATCCGTAGAATACCAGCCTGGTAAGCATGCGATAAGCGTCTGCCAGATTGGCTTCATCGTTTGTATCCAGTGTTTCAAATACAGCATATTTGCCTCCATCTACGGTATATGGACGAACATGATCCGGCAGATTCTCAAAGTCCTGAACGACAGGCCCCAGAATGTAGTCATACCCTTTTCCGCTGCTGGCATTGCACCAGAGTGCCATCTTATTTTCTTTGCCTGGTTCTTTACAGGCATAAACGGTATTTTTAAGGGGCTCCGTGTTATGTTTCATCCAGTAACCCGCCAGTCCCGGGATATCTATGTCATCTTTTCTCTCTTCTTCCGTCTCGTAGGATCGAAGGGCTACACCAATCATTTTCGTTTCATTTTCTTCGCAAATGGTCACTTTGATCTGTTCCTTATATCTGGAATAGTATTGCTCCAGATTGACAACGTCAAAATCAACCTGGCTATATTCCTCCGGATCAACATTAAATTCTTTCCGAAACATTTCGCAGAAGGTATCCGGTGAGCGAAAATGATATTTTTCCGCAATTTTCTGAATCTCCCGTTTATTTTTGGCGTTTCGTATCTCACTGGCAGTTAGGTATAAGCGCCGACGGCGAATATAGTCTGTCGGTGAAGTTCCATAATAACTTTTAAAGATTTCACGGAAATGCGTTTCCGAATAATGAACCGCCATGGCGATATCCTGTATGGTGAGGTCTTCGGTAATGTGGCGATCAATGTAATCGATCCATCTATCGATACCATGTGTATCCTTTTCCTCCATTGTTTCCTGCTTTAACATTCCTCTCACCAGTGGAAGAAACAGATAGGTATAGTTTTTATCAAAAGCTTCATAAGTAAATGCCATGCGGTCGGATTCTTTCCAGTTCATGATCTCCCACTCCATCATGGCATATCGAACCATTCTCCTCTGAGTTTTCAGAACATCTTCATGATCATTTCCCCGTTCCACAGAAAAAACAGCATAGTCTCCACCAGGAATCCCTATGGAAATCATTCCATCTGTCATTTCCTGCCCTTCGTACACGGTCGGTCCCATCAGATAATAGAGTTCTCCTTTCGAATCATGCCACCAGAGTCCCACCTGCATTTTGGAATCATCCAGATCAATCCGGTCGTCCGGTCTTTCAAAGGGATAGGCGCATTCCCGCAGCAAATCAGTCTTTCTCCCGTGTCTGGCCGGTACGGGATAGCCGGCCATCTGAATCTTATCCATTCGGATATATTGCAGCTTTAACTTGTGACCGTTGATCGTCTTTCGCAACGGCATATCCGGTGCACTGATATCGGCATGCTGAAATTCTCTGGGGGGCATCCCAATTTCTCTTTTAAATGCTTTGGAAAATGATCGCACTTCTGAATACCCATATTCACGGGCAATTTCTTTTGCACTTTTTCTGCCCTCACTTAATTCATGGGCTGCCTGTCTCAAACGCAGCATCTGAATAAACCGCCCATAAGGAATCTCAAAATAATCGCTGAATTTCTTTGCAAAATATGCTTCATTATACTGGAAATAATCGGCCACCTGGGATATCGTAAGATCCTCATCCAGATGTTCCATTATGTATTGCAATACTCTCTCCATATCAACGATTTGTTTCAACTCTGCCATCATTCTCACCACATTTTCTCTTTCAACACCTATCATTATATATCAGATAGGAAATATCGTTCATCTGACTTGTAATATAATTACTATACCACAAATAAACTTGTATCACAAGAAATGTGTCTGAAAAAGCAGATTTTCAACTTTTTGGATGCATTGAATTATAATTGTATTACAAAATCTTCCTTGACAGACTTCTAATATCCTTTTAGTATTATTTATAAGAATACTCATTCACGATTTGGAAAATCATACAAAAAGGAGACTCTATATGAAGAAAAAGCTGTTATTATTCACAAGCATTTGCTGCTTTTTCCTGTTCTTTGGAATCACAGCCCATGCAGAAGAAAACCTTTCCGCAACGCCTGATACCTGGATAAAAATATATGATGAAGATCTTTCTTTAATAAAAACAGTCGAAGGATCTTATGGAACAAGCGAAAGCAAACCTCAGGTACTGACCTATGAAGCAGAATTAGCAGCTGGCACCTATTACATCAAGCCAAGTGCCGGAACTAATTTCAATGCTTCTTACGGAAACTATATTTTATCCTGGGCTCCTGCCGACACCTCAAATACCTGTGGCAATACGAATACTTCAAGAAATAAAAAGAGAACTTTTCTCTTAACATCAGTCCCGTTTTGCTGATCTTAAGAAAAAGTTCTCTTTTTAAAATCTCAGGCATCAAAATCTACATGATATACCTTATCCCCATCATGGATATCCACATAATGAAGATCAAACTGGTTGTCCATAATCTCCATACATCCCTGATAAAATACTGTCTCATTCTTCTTAATGAGAAAAATGTAAGTTCCGTTTTCTTTTTCATCTGCTTCCCGGCTGACTTCATCATAGAATTCTTCGCCGTTTATTTCACCAGGATATCCTGAATTCTTTATTTTTTCTTCAATGATTCTGTATAATTCTTTCATGATGTTTCATTTACTCCTTTTCTTGTACATTTTTTTGGAATTGCTCAATCAGATTCTCCGGAATATGCAATCCCTCACGCAGGAAAGTATCCGTGTTTTCATATTGGGCATCAATCGCCTCAAATGCCATATTTAAATACTCTTCTTTGGCAAGGAAGATGTTCCGTACCACTTCTGCTTCTGTTTCTGCTTTGCCGGCTGCAAGCATCATCTGGTAGTATTTTTCAGATTTTGGCCCATTCACCTGATTTGTCAACAGGTAATCTTCCATAATCGTATTCCGGTCTGCTCCCAGAGCCAAAAGAAGAATTGCTGAAAGCAATCCACAACGATCTTTTCCTTCCGTACAATGCCATAAAACACTTCCTTTGGTAAAATCGTGTTCCATTACAGATCTTGCCGCCTTTCCTAAATGTTCAAGGCAGGACGGGTCGGTCACCATTCTGCTGTATAGCTGTCCCATTTTGGGAAACATTGAAAAAATCTGTTCATTCATTCCTTTCTTTTCGTGGGAGATTCCCGCAACACTTTCATCAAAAACCGGGATTGATTGGTACTCTACCGATTCCATGGTCACATCGGGTCTCTCTCTTCTTTCCGTTTCTGTCCTCAGATCAATGATCTTGGAAAGATGATATTTTTCCCGCAGGTCAATTATGTCCTCTTCCGTTGCGTCGGAAAGATTGGCGGAACGAAGTAGTAATCCCAGAGAAATGGTACATCCATTCATCGTTTGTAACCCGCCCAGATCCCTGGCATTGGCTATTTTTTCAAAATGAATATTTCGATCATTCCTGTTCATCTGAGCTAACTCCTCCACATCCAGTGCCCTGATATCAGCATCCATCAACATTTTTGCAAAAATCCCCTGACCGGTGATTTTTGAACCGGAAAATGTACCATCATAAATTTCCTTTACGCCACAACTGGGGCTGCGGGATTGCAGGATGGCAAAATCAACATCATTCTCTTTGGCAATCTCAAAAGCCCTGGCTGCCCCTCTGCGGAATTCCTGATCGACACAGATTCCCTCTTTGTTAATAACTACACCATTCACAATTTCTGCCGGACACCTGGGGGTTGGCAGACCTCCCAACACTTCTGGACAAACCGGAATTACATCGTGTCCCCGCACAAAATTGCTGACAATTTTACTATAATTGTTGCCGCCGCTGTATTTGCAGTTTTCTCCCAGCAGGCAGGCACTGACCAGAATCTTCATACGTTCCCCCTTACTAATCCCTTTTACTTATATCAACCTTTTGTATGCTCGCTAAAATATTCTTTTATATCAACCTTTTGTATGTTTGCTAAAATATTCTTTCAAGATTACAAGACTCTCTCCCCGCAGAACACCTTCGGTTATTCTCGGTTTCCAGAAAGAGTTTTCAAATACTATTTTGGAGCAGTTACATCCTTCATTTCCAAGGATATTCTCCAAATCAATATTACTTGCACCGCAAACCAGTCGCCCTAATTTAACCCACACCATTGCACCACTGCACATAAAACACGGCTCACAACTGGAGTACATCGTATACTCACGCAAATCTGTGATTCCTGTTTTTTCACAGAACTCTCGAATCAGCCCTGCTTCACCGTGAAAAGTCGGATCATGTTTTGTGTAGATTTGATTTTCATTCGTGAATACAATTTCATTATCCTTGACCAATACCGCACCAAAAGGCTCATTACCGTGTTCCACCGCCAACCTGGACAGCTCAATGGCTTTTTTCATAAACACTTCATCCTGCATTATTTCCTCCTATAAATGGTATTTTCTTACTCATATGTGTCCACCTTTCTGATTTTGATTATATCACAACAGCAAAGACTGGAAAACTCGTGTCCACATCTTGGGGTCCATTATAATATAATTCTAATACGGATAGAATTGCCAATAATGAAATTTCATCCGTATATTTCTCGACTTTTGTACAACCGGAACCTGCAATTTCCAATTTTAATCCGTATGTCCTCTTTATACAAACGAAATACCAATCCGATTATTCACCAAATTTTACTTTTCAGCCCTTCAAACAACAAATTACATCCTCTTTTTATCATTTTCCCAGAAAATCACTCTGAATCTCCATCGGCATGTGATAGGCCTGTCCCAGAATCTACTGCGCCTGTTTCGCCCCTCTGGATCCGTATTGTTCCGTGACTTCTGTAATAAAGGATTCCTCTTCTGTCATGAGATAAGAAACATCGCATCCCAGAGCATCCGCAAGTTTCTGATAAAAATCATGCTGCTTTGGGTAACGTCCTTCTTTCTCCCATCCGCCTACTGTTCTTAGAGATACACCGACTGCCTGAGCCAGCTGGGTCTGACTCATATCTTTTGTCTTTCTCAATGTTTTTACTTTCTCACCGAATGTCATAAC
>JAQYIU010000080.1 GCA_028721415.1 Lachnospiraceae bacterium
AGGTAGCATGTTACCTTGTGTCGGAATTGCCATTCTTTTAAAACAGGTAGTAAACAAAGTGACAGACTTTATCCCATTCTTTGTTGGATTTACTCTGGCAGCCGGTGTTGGATTAAATCTGGTATCTGTTACAGTAGTAGCTGGAATGTTTGCAATTGTTCACTATAACATCAAGATGATCGGAATTCGTGCCAAAGAGGCAGCAATTGCCGGAGGCGGATCCTTTGATGATGACGACGAGGAGGAAATATAATATGGCAGAGAAAAAGCTTTCCAAAAAAGCCTTAAATAAATCATTTCGAAACTGGTATTATGGACATTTAACCTGTTTCTCCCAGGAGCATATGCAGACCTTTGGTTACTTATGTGCAATGCTTCCACTGGTAGAAGAATTATATGAAACAAAAGAAGAACAAAAGGAAGCAATGGATACCTACACCGCTTTCTTCAACACAGAGCCACAGGTTGGTTCCGTGATTGTTGGTATTACTGCTGGTCTTGAAGAAGCCAGAGCCAATGGAAATGAAGACGTGGACAGTGAAACCATCAACGGTCTTCGTGCCGGTTTGATGGGACCAATCGCCGGTATCGGTGATTCCCTGTTAGTTGGTACCTTAATTCCAATCTTACTTGGTATTGCTCTCGGATTATCCTCCGGTGGTTCCATCGTAGGACCAATCTTCTATATCGTTGCATGGAACCTGATCGTAACCTTAGGAATGAGATTCCTTTACTTTAAAGGATATGAACTTGGTGGAAAAGCAGTGGATGTGCTGGTCGGCGAACAAGCTACGGCCATACGTGAAGCCGTTGTTATGCTTGGAACCATGGTAGTAGGTTCTGTAGCAGCTACATGGGTATCTGTAAAAACTTCTTTCCATCTGGTAAATGAAGCAGGAGAAGAATTCTTAAATCTTCAGAATCAGTTAGATGCTGTTTATCCGGGATGCCTTACCGCCGCTTTTGTTATCTTCTGCTGGTGGCTTATGGCTAAGAAGAAAGTATCTCCGGTTGTAACCATGTTAATTTTAGTCGTTGTCGCATTTGTTGGTGTATTACTTGGATTCTTTAATCCGGGATTACAGTATTAAGAAGGAGTAAAAAGATGGCAGCACAGACAAGAAAACAGCAGATTAAAGAAATTGAATACCAGACACATATGTTAAATAATTTAAAAAAATGGATGCGTAATTTAATCATTCTTTCTTCCTGTGGTATGGGAATCGCATACTGGGCAATAAAAATACAGGAAGGATTGATGTTTCATATTGTAGGTGGAATCAGTATTTTTCTTGCAACCATCTGCGTCATTGGCTGTGCGGTCATCGGACTTGCTCTAAAACGCGGACAGGAAAATGTCAATAAAATTGTTCGGATAATACAAAATTAACAAACGTTGTACTAGCATTAATAATAATATAATACTTATCTTCTCTCTTTAGAAAATGTAATTACGACCATTTTACATTTTTTATACACAAAATAGCCGTTCTTTGAGGTTTCCCTCAAAAGTTCGGCTTTTTTCGTAACTAAGAATATAGAGAAAGAGGTGAAAAATGAGTTATTTAAACAGAAAATCAAATTACGATAAATATCCTGTGACAAAAATAGAGGGATATGAAGGGGCAGGTATTGTTGGATACGAGGATATTGTAAAAAATATCAGGCAAAAAATGACAAACAATTCAGTGATTGTGGTTGATTGTTATCCCGGTGTAAATGATGAAGAAGTGTTACCGGCATTGATTGAAGGAATCAAACCATCTTGCGTTGTAAAAAGTGAAAATATTTTTTACGATGAAGAGACCTTAAATACAATGATGGCTGCTCATTTGACCAGGGACAGAGTCCGAGGGGTCATGTATTATGGCCCCATGAGTGATTTTGTGGATGAAACCCAAAGAGCATATTATGAAGAAAAGGTAAAAGAATGTACGGGAGTCTGTCTCGTATATGGTGTTGGAGCGAGCCTCATAACGAAAGGGGATATTCTCGTTTATGCGGATATAGCCCGGTGGGAGATTCAGCTCAGATACCGTAAAGGTATGCCGAATTTTAAATGTCATAATGAAAAAGAAGATGTTTTAAGAAAATATAAGAGAGGTTTCTTTATTGAGTGGAGAATCGCAGACCGGCATAAAAAAGAGTTATATGATGACATCGGTTTTTATCTCGACACCAATAAAGAAAATGATCCGAAAATGGTATCCGGAGAGGCATTCCGGGAAGGACTGAAACAGATCAGTAAAAGACCGTTCCGTCTGGTTCCTTATTTTGATCCCGGCGTATGGGGCGGACAGTGGATGAAAGAGGTCTGCGATCTGGATCCGAAAGAAGAAAATTACGCATGGAGTTTTGACGGGGTGCCGGAAGAAAACAGCATTTACCTGCAGTATGGGGATGTTGTCATCGAATCCCCAGCGATGAATGTTGTAAAATATATGCCGGAAAATTTATTGGGAAAGAAAAATTATGCCCGCTTTGGAGCAGAGTTCCCGATACGATTTGATTTTCTCGATACCATGGGAGGTCAAAATCTGAGTCTGCAGGTTCATCCTTTGACAGAATATATCAAATCTCACTTTGGGATGACTTATACCCAGGATGAAAGTTATTATATTCTTGATGCCGGAGAAGATGGCGGCGTATTTTTAGGTTTGAAAGAAAACATCGATTCTGAACAGATGGTAAAGGATCTGCGGACCGCACAGACCGGAGAAATCAAGTTTGATGCAGAAAAATACATTAACTTTTTCTCGGCAAAAAAACATGATCATTTCCTGATTCCTGCCGGAACCATTCACTGTTCTTCCTCAAACTGTATGGTTTTGGAAGTCAGTGCCACTCCATATATCTTTACCTTTAAATTATGGGAT
>JAQYIU010000081.1 GCA_028721415.1 Lachnospiraceae bacterium
CAAAGAAAGAATCGAAAAAAACAGAGTCTAAGAAAACTGGTGACAGCACTCCAATCGGTTTCTTTGTAACAGTGCTTCTTGTTGCTGTGGCAGGAATTCTCTGGGTATGTTTTGGAAAAGAGAGAAGAATTGGAAAACATAACAAGTAAACTATGTAACAAAATAAAATAATATTCGTTGCTTCCCATACTGAATCAGAGCTTTCTGCTTCCGGTATGGGAAGTGGTGATTTTAGAATATGATCAAAATATGGAGAAAAAAATGATGAATACAAAGGATTATACTGGAAAACCCAGTGTGGATCGTCCATGGAGAAAATATTATCCGGATGAAATGTTGAATATGGAGATTCCGGAATGCACTGTTTTAGAATATCTTAAACAGAACTGTCCTGGAAATGATATACCTGCTCTTCATTTTTATGGACAGAATATTACATGGGATACCATATTTCAGATGGTAGAGCCGATTGCCAAAGGATTAAAGGCGCTGGGATTTGGTGAAGGAGATCAGATTCCGGTCTTTTTGCGTGCAACGCCGGAGTTTATTTATTTGCTGCTTGCTATTGAAAAAATTGGTGCATCTATGCTTTGCCGGGACAATACTTTAGAAGAAAATATTGAGGCAGTACAAAATGCAGGAGCAAAGGTGATTTTCGTTCATGATTATTTAAAGGAATCGGAAGTGGAACGATATTTATCCGAATGTGGATTAGAGAAAATTGTATTTATTGATCCGTGTTATTCTTGTGTTCGAGAGGACTTACCGGATTATATAAAAAATAATCTGGAAAATGATTATCATTTGTCGTATACCCCTCCTGCACAGGTGATTGACTGGGATACATTTATCGAGATGGGAAAAGATTGCGAAGATTCCATAGAAGTGCCGGCAGACATTAATAGACCTCTGTTTCGAGCTTACACCAGTGGTTCCACTGGTCCATCCAAACAGGTAATTCATTCAGCGAAAACCATCATTGGGATCGTTCACCAGATGAATTTTTATGGTGGATCATCAGAATTTCGACCAACATGGCTTCTTACCTGCCTTCCAACTGCTCTTGTTGCCGTTGTGGTTTCAGGAATTATAATGCCGTTATCTTCTAATAAATTATTGATTCTGGATCCATTTTGTGATCCGGATGATGTGGATCTGGAATTTATGCGTTATCGTCCAAATTCCTGGGTGATGATTCCGATGTTTGTGGAGACATTGATGCGAAATGGTCGGATCCCGGATGATTATGATATGTCTCATTTGCTGGCTGCCGGTGTTGGCTGTGAAGCATTTAATAATAATCAGATGAAAAGGGGTCAGAAATTCCTGAAGGATCATAATTGTGATATCCGTTTAAATACCGGATATGGAAGCAGTGAAGCAGGATCCAACATGACTTTGCCTATGACACCGCATCGGATGGGGGATGGAAATGTAGGAATTCCTATGCCATTAAATACCATCAGTATATTTAAAGTTGGTACCCAGGAAGAATGTGGTTATTATGAGATTGGTGAAATCTGTAAAGCCGGACCGGGGAATATGTTAGGATATGATGATCCGGAAGAAACTGCCAGAACCTTGCAAAGACATCAAGATGGTCAAATATGGCTTCATACAGGCGATTTTGGTTATATGAATGAAGATGGGGTCCTGTACACATTAACAAGAGGATTTTCGCCACGATATGGTGGTGGGGATCTTGCTGTCTTGCCGATGGAAAATCGCATTGCTGATGCAGAAATTGAAGGAATTGATGATGAATTTTTTGTTGTCGTTCCGGATCCGGAACATGAAGGATATTTTCTGCCTTATCTATATGTTGTTCTGGAAGAAGGTTATTCCATGGAAGATGTGGAAGAACCGATAAGAGAATGTCTGGAGAGCTTTATGGAGCCGGTTCAGATAATCGAATTGCCGGAACGTCCGTTTTTCCATTTTAAGACCAATCGAATTGGATTGAGCCAGACTTTGATTATGGCACGGTTTGACCAGAATGAGAAAAAAGATGGGAAGAATATTGTTGGAAAATAGAAGAAAAAGAGGATGGAGAGAATCTGTCCTCTTTTTTGTATGAAAAGATATAAAAAAGGCTGGTATTCTTATAGGGGGTGTGATAGAATAGTACAGATTGGATATTTCCAGAACTGGGAAGAGCGTGACCGAGACTTCTGAAAAGGATACTGTTTTCCTCTTGAATTTAAGCATCCGGGTTTGTGAAGAGGGGCTTAGAGTGTTTTTTTCAGTTGTTTCGGAGCCTTCCCAATTAGTAGTATATTTATGGTGATGTGGTCTCGCATGAAGTATGAGAGATGCATCCCCTTGTTTTTGTGCCTGATTGGCAAGGAGGTTTAATAATATGGTAAAACAGTTTTCAATGGAACTGGCCGGAAGAACTCTGACCGTTGAGATTGGAAGAGTGGCAGCCCAGGCGAATGGCGCTGCATTTATGCATTATGGCGATACGGTTGTGTTGTCCACAGCAACAGCATCCGATAAGCCAAGGGATGGAATTGATTTCTTTCCGTTAAGTGTGGAATTTGAAGAGAAAATGTATTCTGTTGGTAAGATTCCTGGTGGATTCAACAAGAGAGAAGGTAAGGCATCTGAGCATGCGGTACTCACATCCCGCGTGATTGACCGTCCGATGCGTCCTTTGTTCCCGAAAGATTATAGAAATGATGTAACACTGAATAACTTGGTTATGTCTGTTGATCCGGATTGCTCTCCTGAAGTGACAGCCATGCTTGGTTCATCCATTGCCACATCAATTTCTGATATTCCATTTGACGGTCCGATCGCTGCAACACAGATTGGTCTGATTGATGGTGAGTTCATTGTAAACCCGACTTCTGAGCAGGCGCTGGTATCTGATCTTGCTCTTACGGTTGCTTCTACATCCGAGAAGGTGATCATGATCGAAGCCGGGGCAAAAGAAGTGCCGGAAGCACAGATGATTGATGCGATTTTTAAGGCGCATGAAGTGAATAAAGAAGTCATTGCCTTTATTGAGAAGATTGTCGAAGAATGTGGAAAAGAGAAACATGAATACGAACATGTAGATACTCCTTCTGAACTTTGGGATGATATGGTTGCTTTTATCACACCGGAAGCGATGGAAGAAGCGGTATTTACAGATGTGAAACAGGTTCGTGAAGAAAATATCCGCCAGATCAAAGAGAAACTGGAAGCGAGATATGCAGAGGAACATGAAGACTGGCTTCCTTTAATTGATGATGCTGTTTACAAATTCCAGAAGAAGACAGTTCGTAAGATGATCTTAAAAGATCACAAACGTCCGGATGGAAGAGCAATTGATGAGATTCGTCCACTTTCTGCTGAGATTGATATTCTCCCTCGTGTACATGGATCTGGTATGTTCAAACGTGGACAGACTCAGATCATGACGATTACTACACTGGCTCCTTTATCCGAAGGACAGAAGATTGACGGTATCGATGTCAATGTGACATCTAAGAGATATATGCATCACTATAATTTCCCTAGTTACTCCGTTGGTGAGACAAAGCCAAGCCGTGGCCCGGGACGTCGTGAGATTGGACATGGTGCGTTGGCTGAGAGAGCTCTTGTACCGGTTCTTCCAAGTGAAGATGAATTCCCATATGCGATCCGTACCGTTTCTGAGACACTGGAATCCAATGGTTCTACCTCTCAGGCAAGTATCTGTGCATCCACCTTATCTCTGATGGCTGCAGGTGTTCCGATTACAAAACCGGTTGCTGGTATTTCTACCGGTCTGGTTACCGGAGATACCGATGATGATTATATCGTTCTGACTGATATTCAGGGTCTGGAAGACTTCTTTGGAGATATGGACTTTAAGGTTGCAGGTACTCATGATGGTATTACAGCGATTCAGATGGATATCAAGATTCATGGTCTGACACCGGACATCATCAAAGAAGCCATTGCCAAGACAAAAGAAGCAAGAGAATACATCCTTACAGAAGTGATGGAACCTGTGATTGCAGAACCGAGAGATCATGTGGGTGAATATGCACCGAAGATCGCTCAGATGAAAGTGGATCCGGAAAAGATCAGTGAAATCATCGGAAAACAGGGCAAGACCATCAATTCCATTATTGATGAAACTGGTGTGAAGATTGATATTAACGACGAAGGAAGAGTAGACATCCTTGGCGTAGATCAGGCTATGATTGACAAAGCCATGGAAATCATCCGTCTTATTGTGGAACCGATAGAAGCTGGTGCTATTTATGAGGGCGAGGTTGTCCGTATCATGAACTTTGGTGCCTTTGTTCAGCTTGCGCCAAACAAAGATGGACTGATTCACATTTCCAAGCTTTCCAGAGACAGAGTGGAAAAAGTGGAAGATGTGGTAAACATCGGAGATAAAGTAAGAGTCAAAGTTCTCGAAATTGACAAGATGGGTAGAATCAATCTTGCACTCAGAGAGAAATTAAATTAGTAGATAACCTTTTATAGAGCGGTTTTTTCTAAAAGGAAGAGCCGCTTTATTTGCCCTTTTGAAGCTTTTTGTGATATACTCTATACAATGAATTACACTGGGAGGAAAACAAATGAAATGCCCATTTTGTGGACTGGATAATACACGAGTGATTGATTCAAGACCGGCAGATGATAATTGCTCCATACGGCGAAGAAGACAGTGCGATTCCTGTGGCAAACGCTTTACCACATATGAAAAGGTGGAGACGATTCCACTTGCGGTCATTAAAAAAGACAGGACCAGAGAGCCGTATGACCGTAACAAGATGGTTGCAGGTATTATGAGAGCCTGTCACAAACGTCCGATTTCCATCGAAAAAATTGATGAGATGGTCAATAAAATTGAAAATGATATTTTTAATCTGGAATATAAAGAGATTGAAAGTAAGGTCATCGGAGAAATTGTTATGGAGCGATTAAAATCTCTGGAACAAGTTGCTTATGTCCGTTTTGCATCGGTATATCGTGAATTTAAAGATGTGAATACTTTTATGAGTGAGTTGAAAAAAATGTTGGATTCCGGTAACGAAGACGAGGAAAAAGAAGAATAATTGGAAACGTTTTTGTTCAAAGATGTAGCGTAGTTTATCCATGATTTTAACAAAAATAGAAACCATTCGATCATAGTGGTATGAAGTTGTCAAAACAACATGATACCATGTGAACGGATGGTTTCTTTATTTGGGAAAAATTCACTTGAAAATGTTGAAATATGTAAAATTATATGGTATATTACAGTAAAATAATGTAAATAAGGAGTGCTCATGGTTTCTGAAGTAAAAAGTGGAATGGTTTATGGAATAGAAGGAGAAGTGATTACTGTGCAGGCAGATATCAGTGATGGTCTTCCGATTTTTTATATGATTGGTTATCTTTCAGCTGAAGTGAAAGAGGCAAAAGAACGGGTGAGAACTGCTCTGAAGAATTCAGGTTTTTTTCTTCCTCCCAAAAGAGTGGCTGTGAATCTAGCTCCGGCAGATCGGAAAAAATGCGGCACCTGTTTTGATCTTGCCATTGCAGTCTGTCTGTTGGTTGCCATGGGAGTGATTGCTCAGGAGATGGTGGAAGGTATTATATTTTTGGGAGAACTAGCTCTGGATGGTTCATTATTGACGGTTGATGGTGTTCTTCCGGTTTTATATCGTGCAGGAAAAGAAGGATATCATAAATGCATTCTCCCGATGAATAATGTAGATGAAGCCTCTCTTTTGGCAGATGTGGAGATTGTGGGAGCGGAGAGTCTGAAGGATGTTTTTACCTATCTGACCGGCGTTGATAAAAAGAATGTTTATATCAAAACCGTGGAAGTTTCCGATTCTCAGATGTTTCCTGCAGATGGCAGGAAGGTTGAGGAGGATGAAATAGAGGGAGATATTCCGGATTTCAGGGATGTAAAGGGACAGAAGATGGCCAAAAGAGCCATAGAGATAGCCGTGGCAGGATATCATAATCTTTTTCTCGATGGTCCTCCCGGAGCAGGTAAATCGCTGCTGGCTTCTTGTATTCCGGGTATCATGCCGCATATGAACCATAAAGAAATGATTGATACCACCATGATTTACAGCGTAAAGGGATTGCTGAAGAAAGGTGTCTCCCATGTGGGGAGAAGACCATATCGATCTCCGGGACATTCGATTTCTCCGGCAGGCATGTTTGGAGGAGGAACGATTCCAAAGCCGGGTGAGATATCGCTGGCACACCACGGAGTTCTGTTTCTGGATGAATTTGCAGAATATAAAAAAGAAATGATTGAAATGTTCCGGATTCCCCTGGAACAGCATCGGGTTCTCCTCACGAGAAATGGACGGCAATATGATTTTCCCTGTGATTTTATTCTGATTGTGGCAGCCAATCCATGTCCGTGCGGATTTTATCCTGATCGAAGACTATGTAGATGCAGCGTAAGACAGATAGAACGATATCAGAATAAGTTAAGTGGTCCTATTTTAGACAGAATTGATATGTTTGTTCATTGTGAAAAAGTATCATTTCAGGAATTGACAGAGCGGTCGGAAGAAGAATCTTCCCGGAGTATTCGCCAGCGTATTGAATGTGCCTGGGAGATACAAAAAGATCGTTTTGAGAAAAAATCGTATGCACATAACGGCAGGATGGATCGCGACGATATGGAGAAGTATTGTCAGTTAAATACTGTCACGAAAAAATTGATGGAGAGAGCTTTTGAAACATTTCATCTGACAGGAAGATCTTATTACCGGATTTTGAAGACAGCAAGGACTATCGCTGATCTGGAAGGGCAGGATATGATATTGCAGCACCATCTGGAAGAGGCATTATTATTTCGAAAAGCAGGAAACTATAACTTTAATTAAATATCATAAGGAGAACAGTTGATTTGGATGAAAGAGAACTCGATTTTTATTGGTATTGGTTTGTGAATATTAGAGGAATTGGAAACGTTACCAGAAAGAAACTTCTGGAGAAGTTTAAGCATCCTGAGAATATGTATCTGGAGAAAGAAAGCGCTTTTTTGGATATTCTGACAGCAAAACAAAGAAAATACCTGATGGACTCCAGAAACAGAGTGAGGATAGAGGAATCAAGGTGGAGATTGTCACAGAGCAATATTCATTTTATTCACTGGGAATCAAAAGAATATCCGGAAAAGTTTCGTCAACTTTTCGATCCTCCTTATGGTTTTTATCTGATTGGAAAGATGCCGGAGGAACACAGACCGATCCTTGGAATGGTAGGAGCCAGAAATGCCACTATATATGGAAGAAAAACAGCAGAAATGTTTGCCAGAGTTCTGGCAGAAAGTGGAATTCAGATTATCAGCGGGCTTGCTGCAGGGATTGACAGTGCCAGTCATCGGGGAGCATTAGCGGGAGGTGGATATACACTAGGGATTCTCGGAGGAGGAATTGATACGATCTATCCTCAGGAGAATTTTAATCTGTATATGGAAATGTATGAGAGGGGAGGTGTCCTGTCAGAATATAATATGGGAGTGGCCAACCATGCGGGTTTATTTCCTCTCCGAAATCGATTGATCAGTGGTCTTTCCGATGGAATCTTTGTATTGGAAGCTGGGGAAAAGAGCGGATCATTTATAACAGTTGATCAGGCATTGGAGCAGGGAAAAGATGTTTTCGCTTTGCCGGGACGGATTACGGATCCTTTGAGTGAAGGTTGCAATCGACTTATTGCACAGGGGGCTTATCCGGTTCAAAAACCGGAAGATATCATTCGGATTCTGGAGGAAAAGAGAACCGGAGTACCCCCGGGTTCTGCTGTCTATGGACACATGTCCAATCTGAATATAACAGGAGAACCATCATTTCGCTCAGAAGAACAAAAAAATATATATCATTTGCTGGATGAGATAATTCCTAAAAGTTTTGACATGCTTTTGCGAGAAAGTGGGTATAATATCGGCACATTACAGCATATTTTATTTGAAATGGAACTGCTTGGATGGGTTTATCAGCCGAATCAGAATTTTTATCTCAAAATAATTTTATAATTTTTTTCTTGATAAGGATAATGAAATAGTGTATGATTGATAATTGTTTTGAAGAAAGAGAACAAAAATCCGAGAGATTTCTATTAGGATGTATAATAGTTGGGAGTGTATTTGGAAATGTCAACCAAATTAGTGATTGTAGAATCACCGGCAAAGGCCAAGACAATTCAGAAGTTTTTAGGAAAGACATATAAGGTTGTCGCTTCGAACGGTCATGTTCGTGATTTGCCAAAAAGTACGATGGGGATTGATTTTGAGAATGATTTTGAACCAAAGTATATTACGATTCGCGGCAAGGGAGAGATTCTTGCACAGCTGCGCAAAGAAGTGAAGAAGGCAGATAAAGTTTATCTTGCAACTGACCCTGACCGTGAGGGAGAAGCCATTTCATGGCATCTTTATCATGCATTGAAGCTGGAGAACAAAGACTGCAGCCGAATAACTTTTAATGAGATTACAAAGGATGCTGTTAAGAAATCCATTAAGAATTCCAGAAATATCGATATGAATCTGGTGGATGCTCAACAGGCAAGAAGAGTGCTTGATCGTATTGTGGGTTATAAGATCAGTCCGATTTTGTGGTCAAAGATCAAGAGAGGACTCAGTGCAGGAAGAGTGCAGTCCGTCGCTCTGAGAATCATCAATGATAGAGAGACAGAAATTAATGACTTTATTCCGAATGAATACTGGACTTTAGATGCGGATATTCAGGTAGATGGTTCTAAAAAAACGCTGGAAGCTCATTTTGTTGGGGATGCCAGTGGAAAGATTGAATTAAAAAATATAGCGGAAGTAGAAGATATTATAGAAAAGGTAAAAGAGCAGCCTTTTAAGATCCTCGGCATCAAAAAAGGGGAGAGAAAGAAGAAACCGCCATTGCCATTTACGACCAGTACGTTACAGCAGGAAGCATCCAAAAAGTTAAATATGTCAACGCAGAAGACCATGCGTCTGGCTCAGGAACTGTATGAAGGTGTTGCAGTTAAGGGAAGAGGAACAGTCGGTCTGATTACTTATCTGAGAACTGACTCCACCCGTATTTCCGAAGAAGCAGATGCGAACTGCCGGGTATATATTGAGGAGCAGTATGGAAAAGAGTTTGTGGGTAATGGTCAGATAAAGAAGGCCAATACAGGAAAGATTCAGGATGCACATGAAGCCATTCGACCAACAGACAGCTCTCTTTCTCCGGAAAACATTAAAAATGATCTGTCAAGAGATTTATATCGTCTTTATAATCTGATTTGGACAAGGTTTCTGGCAAGCCGTATGGTAGAAGCGGTATATGAAACTGTTTCCGTAAAAATTGGTGCCGGAGAGTATCGTTTTAACATTTCCGGAACCAGATTGAAATTTGATGGTTTTATGACGGTATATCAATGTGATTCAGAGAAGTCTACTATCAATGCTTCTCTGAAAAAGTTAACAGAGGACTCCGAGCTTACCATGGAAGAACTGAAGCCAACACAGCATTTTACTCAGCCACCGGCTCATTTTACAGAAGCCAGTCTTGTAAAAGCTTTGGAAGAACTGGGAATCGGTCGACCAAGTACCTATGCACCGATCATTACTACTCTGCTTGGCAGAAGATATATTGTTAAAGAGAATAAGAATTTATACATGACAGAACTGGGTGAAGCTGTCAGTGATATGATGGTGAAAGGTTTCCCGTCCATTGTCAATGTCAATTTTACTGCTAATATGGAATCCCTTCTGGATGGTGTGGAGGAAGGCAAGGTGAAATGGAAGACCATTGTCGAGAATTTCTATCCGGATATGGAAGAGGCGGTGAAGGCAGCGGAAGAGCAGCTGGCAGAAGTTAAGATTGCCGATGAGATCAGCGATGAGATCTGTGAGGAATGTGGCAGAAATATGGTCATTAAATATGGACCTCATGGAAAATTTCTTGCCTGTCCGGGATTCCCTGATTGCAAACATACAAAACCATATTACGAGAAGATTGGGGTATCCTGTCCCAAATGTGGAAAAGACATTGTTCTTAAGAAAACAAAAAAAGGACGAAAATTCTACGGTTGTATTGACAATCCGGAATGTGATTTCATGAGCTGGCAGAAACCATCCAGTGTGAAATGTAAAGAATGTGGCAGTCTCATGGTTGAGAAAGGCAAAAAGCTTGTCTGTACCAATGAAGAATGTGGATATGTCACAGATAAGATAAATGAATAACTGTCGATAGAAGAATAGAAAGAACCGGACATCAGATAATTTTTTGGTGTCCGGTATTTTTGTTGTGTAGGGAATTGATTGAATTGTGTTTATTTCTAAATTAATTTAAAAAAGTAGCATAAATATTAGATAATTACCGTTGTTATTGTTTGGCGAATATGTTAAAATCAAATTTGATAATGAATTGTCAGTAAATAATACGGAGGTTTCTATGAGTGTCCAATTGCTTGATAAAACGAGAAAAATTAACAAATTACTGCATAACAATAATTCTCACAAAGTAGTATTTAATGATATCTGTGAGGTCCTCAGCGAGATCCTTTTGTCCAATATTCTGGTAATAAGTAAGAAAGGAAAAGTGCTGGGAATAAAAAACCGTCCGGATATTGATGAAATTGATGAACTTATTAATAATGAAGTTGGCGGATACATTGATTCGATGTTGAACGAGAGAATTCTTGGAGTTTTGTCAACAAAAGAGAATGTGAATCTGGAGACTCTGGGATTTGAGTTGTCAGATATTTCGAATTATCAAGCGATTATCAATCCGATTTATATTGCCGGAGAGAGACTTGGTACTGTTTTTATGTACCGAAAAGAAAAGCATTATGAAATTGATGATATCATTCTGGTGGAGTATGGAACAACAGTTGTAGGACTGGAGATGATGCGTTCCGTGAATGAAGAAAATGCAGAGGAAACCAGAAAGGTTTCCATTGTAAAATCAGCAATTTCAACGCTTTCATTTTCGGAACTGGAGGCTATCCAGCATATTTTTGACGAACTGGATGGAGAAGAAGGCATTCTGGTAGCCAGCAAAATTGCTGACCGGGTAGGAATTACAAGATCGGTTATCGTGAATGCACTGCGGAAGTTTGAGAGTGCGGGTGTTATTGAATCCCGTTCTTCCGGTATGAAAGGGACTTATATCAAAGTGCTTAACGATGTAGTATTTGATGAACTGAAAAAAATGAAACATTAATTTCATTCGATAAAGGAGAAAAAGGATGGCAGATAACTATAAGATAACGCAATACTCGGTAAGTAATATATTAAGCTATGTGGAAAGTTCACAGATTGCAATTCCGGAGATTCAGAGACCGTTTGTCTGGAAAGGGAAAGAGGTAAGAGCCCTGATTGATTCTCTTTATGAAGGATATCCGATTGGATACCTTATCATCTGGCAGAATTCCCAGGTGAGAATTCGGGGATTCGGAAAAGGCGGAACCAAAAAAATCCTGATTGACGGCCAGCAGAGAGTGACTGCAATGATGGCTGCTCTCATGGGACGAGAAGTTCTCGATGATCAGTATAAATCCCATCGGATTAAAATTGCATTTAATCCGCTTGCAGAAACAGGAGAGGAACGATTTGCCGTCAGTGACGAATCCTATGAGAATAAGCCGGAATGGGTACCGGATATCTCCATTTTCTTTACGAGAGATTTTTCATTCCGAAAATTTGAAAAAGAATATAAAGACAAGAATCCTGATCTGGATACGACACAGCTTGAAGCAAATGTGGATCGCTTAAAAGGTATTACAAAACATCAAGTTGGAATCATAGAACTTTCTTTCCTTTTAGATATCGATATTGTTTCAGAGATTTTTATCCGCATCAATCTGCAGGGCAAACCGCTCAATCAGGAAGATTTCGTCATGTCAAAGATTTCCGTCAATGAACAATATGATGGAGACCTGATTCGAAACTGTATTGATTATTTCTGTCATCTGATTAAAGAGCCATCCTTTATCAATATTTTAAATGAAAATGAAGCAGAATTTATGAAGACCGAATACGGACAGACATTGCCATGGCTTGCAGCAGAAAAATCGTTTGTTTATATGCCATCCTATGCGGATGTCTTAAAGGTTGTGCTGATTGCCTGCTTTGGAAAGAGTAAGATTGGTGATCTGGTACATCTGCTTTCCGGAAAAGTATCGGACAGAGGAGAGATTTCCAAGAAACTTTCTAAAGAATCTTTCGAAAAACTCGGTGCAGGAGTGAAGGCATTTACCAGCGAAAAGAATTTCAAAGGTTTTCTTAATGCGCTTGATAAGGCGGGATATTGTTGTGACAGACTGTTATATTCCCAGTCCATGTTAAACTATTGCTATGCAATGTATCTCATGATGGATTTTGAGGGAATTTCCGAAGAGAAGAAAGTCTCCCTGATTGGAAGATGGATTACTATGTGTCTGATCACCGGCCATTATCAGAGTTCACCGGACAGTGTTGTTTTAAGAGACTATAAAGAAATTCAGGAAGCCGGATTTGAAAATTATTTAAAACAGATTGAAGAACTCAGACTGAATGATGAATTCTTCGAAGGAGTGCTTCCGGAAAAATTTGCAGTGACAAATTTCCGCACGGCACCGTACTTTGCTTATCTGGCTGCACAGTGTTCCGCAGGAGTACATTCTCTTTACAGCAAGGAAGAAACCCTGCAGAATCTGTACCAGAACAAAGCAGAATCCTATCAGATTTTGCCAAAAGCATATCTGGAAAAATGCGGATTTAAGACAAGAGAAATCTATGGACAGGTTGCAAATATCACATATATTTCAAAAGATGTGAAAGCAATTGTACGTAAGAAATCACCGATGGAATATAAAGAGAACCTGGAACAGGTACTGTCTCCGGACGAAATCAAAGCATCTCTGCTTGCCAATGACATTCCGGAGAGTATTTTCGATGCCGACAGCAGTAATGTCGAAGAAATTCTTTCTGCAAGAAGAAAAGCCATGGCACAGAAAATTAAAAAATATTATTGGTCACTTTAAAAATATGATAACAGTTACAAGAATTTTATTTATAAAGAATTGTTAAATATTTTTCTTGCCAAGGGTGTGTATCTGTGATATACTACCTTCGGTAAAATAAAACTCACGTTGTCGGATTCTGTCGGTCGATGTGCCGAAAGGTGGCTGAGGAATATGAAGACAACGGACGACTAAACAAAAAAAGGAGATTTGACATGAGTGTAATTTCAATGAAACAGTTACTCGAAGCAGGTGTTCATTTTGGACATCAGACAAGAAGATGGAACCCTAAAATGGCTCCTTACATCTACACAGAGCGTAATGGTATCTACATTATCGACTTACAGAAATCTGTAGGTAAGGTTGACGAAGCTTACAACGCAATCAGAGACTGTGTTGCTAACGGAGGAAAGATTCTTTTCGTTGGTACAAAGAAACAGGCTCAGGATTCTATCAAGAACGAAGCTGAGAGATGTGGAATGTACTATGTAAACCAGAGATGGTTAGGTGGTATGCTCACAAACTTCAAGACTATTCAGAGCCGTATTGCCCAGTTAAAGAAGATTGAAGCTATGGAAGCAGACGGAACATTTGATGTACTTCCTAAGAAAGAAGTAATTAACCTCAAGAAACAGCAGGAAAAATTAGAGAAGAACTTAGGCGGTATTAAAGAGATGCAGGATATCCCTGACATGATCTTTGTTGTAGACCCTAGAAAAGAAAGAATCTGTATTCAGGAAGCAGAAACTCTTGGTATTCCTTTAGTTGGTATCTGTGATACGAACTGTGACCCAGAAGAATTAGATTACGTTATCCCAGGTAACGATGATGCCATTCGTGCAGTTAAATTAATCGTTTCCAAGATGGCTGACGCTGTAATCGAAGGAAATCAGGGACAGGATGCAGAAGTAGCAGAGGAAGAAGCTGCTGAAGAAGCAGAAGCTTAATTCTGTTTGCAATAATCGCCTCAGCCTGCACTTGGTACAGGCCGGGGCATTTTTGTGTAAAATCTATATGAAACACATAAAAGAGATGAATTTGGAGGAATCGAAATGGCTATTACAGCAAAACAGGTAAAAGAGTTACGTGAGATGACAGGTGCCGGAATGATGGATTGTAAGAAAGCTCTTACAGCTACAGAAGGCGATTTTGATAAAGCAA
>JAQYIU010000082.1 GCA_028721415.1 Lachnospiraceae bacterium
TTTCGATGTAATGGCATAGATTCTGGGTGGCATTTCGAAGGTTACCGATACACATGGTGGTTGCGATTCCGTTTCCGTGAATCTTTCGGAAGCTCTCCACCTGCATCCCACAGGCAAAGGACGTCAGGGAATTGGCCAGCAAATTGTTGGTCAGGGGAATAAATGCCACAACCAACAAAATCATCGCCTCAAAAAAAACGGTGATCTGCCGCCAGTGAATCAGACTTTTATCTTTCATTTTAAATCGTACCATTGCCGCAATGGCAATTCCCATGGCAAAGGCAAAGACCGGTGTGGCATAGTGAAGGGCCATCGACCAGTTGCCGGAGGAAAGGTGGACACCGAACAGGAGCATATTTCCTGTCTGGGCATTGGCAAATACCTGGCCCCTGCATATATAAGAATAGGCATCCATAAAACCGCCGGACAATGCCAGAATGATACCTAAACGTATGGTTTCTGAGGTTTGTATTTCTTTCATTTTACATCACTCCGTATATTTTTGTAAATTTTTCTTTTCATAACCGCCACTCATTATAGTACGATTCGTGATAAAGGAAAAGAATTTTTTTGTGTACATGGGGAGATACACTTTAGAACAGACGATGGCAAAACAGACGACGGCTATACGATTATGGGAAGTTTTTTCCGACTGTAAGCTCGGACAGCTTGAAAAACTGATTGGCAAGGCAGAAAAAAAGCAGGTGAGGATGGCGGTTGTGCTTGCACAAAAAAGCCATCAACATCTGCTTTTGAATGGGCATAAGCCCGAAAACAGTGAATGCAACCGCAGGCCCTGTTTTCCTGCCTGCCCAAAGAAAATATCTGTCCGGGTGAGGTGGAGGCAAAAAAACTTGCATAACTGCCTTCGCCGTCGTCTGTTTTCGTCTTCCTATTCGTGACAATGTGGACAATTTCCCGGGGCAAATTCGTTCTCGTCGTAGGAAATTCCATTTTTGTCATAATAATCCTTAACGGCAGCTTTTACAGCTTCTTCCGCAAGGACAGAGCAGTGAATCTTATGCGTTGGCAATCCGTCAAGAGCCTCTACCACCGCCTTGTTGGATAACTGCAAAGCCTCCTCAATTGGTTTTCCTTTGATCATCTCTGTCGCCATAGAACTGCTGGCAATGGCGGAACCGCATCCGAAGGTGTTGAATTTTACATCTGTGATCACTCCGTCATTTACTTTGATATACATCTTCATGATGTCACCACATTTTGCGTTTCCTACTTCTCCAATTCCATCGGCATCTTCCATCTTTCCGAGATTTCTCGGATTCTGGAAATGATCCATTACTTTTTCACTATATAACATGTTCTTTTTCTCCTTTCTCCAGATCTTCCCAAACCGGTGAGATGTTTCTTAAATAATCTACTACTTCCGGAATGGCTTTTATCATATATTCAATCTCTTCTTCTGTATTATTTTCACTAATGGATAAACGAAGGGAACCATGCGCTACTTCATGAGGAAGTCCTAATGCCAAAAGTACATGGCTTGGATCCAGAGAGCCGGAGGTACAGGCACTTCCTGATGATGCTGCTATTCCTTTCTGATCCAGTAAAAGTAACAAAGATTCTCCCTCGATTCCTTCAAAACAGAAGTTTACATTTCCTGGTAAACGTTTTTTCGGATCTCCATTTAATTTGGAATGTGGCACTTCTGACAATCCTTCAATTAATCTGTCACGAAGTTTCTCCACCTTTGGTTCGGATGTTTCCATTCCGTCAATGGCTTCTTTTAATGCAACTGCCATACCGACGATAGCAGGCAGATTCTCTGTTCCGGCTCTTCGGCCTCTCTCCTGAGCACCGCCTTCAATGAGATTGAAAAGAGGAGCACCTTTTCTGGCATAGAGGACACCGATTCCTCTTGGGCCGTGGAACTTATGAGCTGAGAGAGATAACATATCAATATGCTGTTCATGGACATTGATTGGCACATGTCCCACTGCCTGAACGGCATCAGTATGGAAGAGAACTTTTTTCTCATGGCAAATCTGTGCAATCTCATCAATCGGCTGCAGGGTTCCAATCTCGTTGTTGGCATACATAATGGTTACCAGCGCTGTATCTTCCCGGATGGCATCCGCCACATCCTGAGCCTTTACGATTCCATCTTCTCCCACATCAAGAAGGCTCACTTCGAATCCTTCTTTTTCCAGCTTATTTAATGTATGAAGAACCGCATGATGCTCAATTTTTGTGGAAATCAGGTGCTTCTTTCCTTTTTTTGCTCCAAAGAGTGCTGCGGAACGAATGGCCTGATTGTCTGCCTCACTTCCACCGGAAGTGAAATATATCTCATTGAAATCTGCACCGAGAAGTGCTGCGATTTCTTCTCTCGCCTTCTGAAGTACTTCTGCTGCCTTCTGTCCAACAGAGTGAAGACTGGATGGATTTCCGTAAGATTCCTCCATACATTTCATCATGGCTGCTGCCGCTGCCGGACTGGTTTTTGTTGTCGCTGCATTATCTGCATATATATACATAAAAATCACCTCTTTAAAAACCTATCATTTTTATAGGGATTATAGCTTATATTTCCTAGTGTGTCAATAGAGTTTTTCTTTTTTCCAAATAAGCGGGAAAATTTTTCAAAAATCCTCTCTGAGATTCGCGATTTTACATTGTTAACCACTTTTTCTTTCACAAGGTTGACAATATTCCTTTTCTACTATATAATGCCGTTGTGAGAAAATAAGTTTTAAATAGTAATATACCAGAAAGGAAAAAATTTATGACAAACAACACCTCTGTTACTACAGAAACAAAATCAACATTCACAACATTTCAAATTGCACTGGTTGCCCTCATGACAGCAATCACCTGTGTAATGGGACCATTTTCTATTCCAATTCCCATAAGCCCGGTTCCGATTTCTCTGACGAATCTGGCCATTTATTTCATTACCTGCATCATTGGCTGGAAATTGGGAACTTTAAGTTACCTCTTGTATCTTTGCATCGGCATTGCCGGCCTTCCTGTTTTCTCTTCTTTCAGCTCCGGCTTTGGAAAACTGCTCGGACCGACAGGTGGATATCTGATTGGATTCATTTTCCTCGCTGTTATTTCCGGTATCTGTTTCGAGAAAACAGACAATCGTATCCTTCAGATTATTGGTCTGATTCTGGGAACCGCTGTCTGCTATCTGTTTGGAACAGCATGGTTATGCTACCAGGCAGGGCTTACGTTCTATCAGGGACTTTGGGCAGGTGTCATCCCATATATCCCAGGAGATCTGGTAAAGATTATTCTTGCAGTATTATTTGCACCGGTCATCCGTAAAAGACTGGAAATGGCTGGATTTAAAATGAGATAGTTTATTCCGATAAAAAATCCATTGGATTACATTTCTATAAATGAGATCCAATGGATTTTTGTTATTATTCAATTACTTTTCTTCCCATGCTTTTCAACAGTGCCCGATCACTGGCTATGGTTGAGCCGGCTGTTGTGAGCATATTTCCTGTGATGCTGGCGCTGGCTCCGCTTTTAAATGCCTTCTCTCCGTTATTTTTCATAAGCTTCCTTCCGGCAGCGAGACGGATGTTGGCTTCCGGATTAATATAGCGGAAAAAGGCTACAGTTCTCAAAATATCATCTTCGGTAAGCAGAGGGAGATGTTCCAATGGAGTACCTGGAATCGGCATCAGGGCATTAATTGGGATGGATTCGATGCCCAGCTCTGCCAGACTAATCGCCATGTCCAAACGGTCTTCCCAGGTTTCCCCCATGCCGATGATTCCGCCGGAACAGACGCAAAGGCCTTCTTCCTGAGCAAGCTTTATGGTTGCAATTTTATCATCGTAGGTATGGGTAGTGCAAATATGAGGAAAATAGTTCAAAATTTGCAATTTTAATTTAGAAAAATGGGTTGTTTTTGACTTGTCAGAAATCTATCAGAAATATATAATACAACCAAACACAACAGACAATATTTATCACAGTACAAATGATTCTTACAAATGATGGTAACTTTTAAGAACTTGTAATGTTTTTTGCATAATGAAAAGGAGTTGGTATCACGTTATTTTTATCTGTACCTTTGATCCTTTTGGACAGAACCGGCGAACACCGATTATCCCGTCGACTGTAATCCAACACAAAAAGGTGATGTCGCAACAATGGTATAATACCGTGACTGCGACATCACTTTTTTAATCTATTGTTTTCAAGACACTGACGTCTTCTTTCTCCCTTCCACAAGGCAATATGCCAACGAACTGCTTACCAGCGCAACAAGGAATCCTCCCAGAATATCTG
>JAQYIU010000083.1 GCA_028721415.1 Lachnospiraceae bacterium
GTAAAAATGCATAAAAATATTTACCTGTTTTTCACAGCCGGGGAAGTATTTTCTTTGACGAATCAGACGACGGCGAACCGATCATGGCAGTTTTCTCGCCGACACGCTCCCCGGGACGGGCTAAAAGCTAAGTGGGACAGGTCTTGCAGGATTATCGGCGGCGGTGGTGATTACACCAATTCTGGTCAGCCTGTGCGGATGGGCTTCTTACGATGCCGTGACAGTTGCTCTCGCTTCTGATGTACTGGCCAGCATGCTTTCGGCGTACACTTATTATAAGAATAAAAATATTGATGTGAAACGTGGAAGTCTGGTCACCATAACGGCTTTTCTTGGAACGGTTGTGGGTAGTTATTGTGGTTATCTGTTTAGTCAGGCACAACCGGATGGCCTTGGTTATATTTCAATGTTGACTACTATTTTTCTGGGAATTAAATTTTTGTTGAAACCGATTACGGATGGAGAGGATTCTGCGAAAAGCCTTCGTTCCGCTGCGGAACTTAAAAAAATAGTTCTTGCCATGGTCTGTGGTTGCGGAATTGGCTGGGTATGTGGTTTTACCGGCAGTGGCGGTGGTATTTTGATGTTTACTGTATTTACTCTGTTACTGCAGTATAACCTGAAAATCGCAGTGGGAACAAGCACGATGATTATGACACTGGTTGCCCTGACCGGAACAATCAGCCATGTGACAATGGGAGCTACGATTTATCCGCTTCCGATGTTCCTCACTGTGGCTTCCTGCCTATTTGGTGCGGCTGTTTCTTCGCGGTTTGCGAATCGGTGTGAGATTAAGAAGTTGAATAAAGTTGTTGGCGTGACACTGACGGTTCTGGGTATTTTCACTATTGGGATTAAGATATTATAAACTTGATGGATGTGTCCAAATCAGACGACCTCCGAGGCGGGGCATGTGGTTTTTTTCCGACTGTGAGCCCGGTCAGAGGGATTAGAAAACAGGCAGGCAGAAAAAGCAGAAAAAGGAGGCGGCTGTGCTTGCACAAAAGCCGTTTCTTTTCTCTTTTGATATTGGGCGAAGCCTCACCGCGGCACGGTAGTCCGCGGTGAATGCCTGCCGTATACTTATAAACTTTTCCGTCCGGGTGAGGTGGAGGCAAAAAATTACATGACCGCCTACTATGGTCGGCGTCTGTATTTCCTCTCCTTCATATTATTTTTTTGCTCTTATTTTTGAAATCAGGCTCCATTTTCCGTATACTTTCTTTGTACCGTTCAATTTATAAGCTCTTACTTTTACGTAGTAGACTTTACCTTTTTTCAGTTTCTTAATTGTTTTGGTCGTAAGTTTAGTTTTTACAGTTTTTGTTACTTTCTTTCTAAAGTTTATACTTGTCGAATAGGCAATCTCATAACCTTTTGCACCAGAAACCTTACGAATCTTTACTTTCATTTTTTTGCCCTTGAGTGCTTTTACACGTATTTTTTTTACTTTAGCAGGGGCAGTTACTGTCTTAGAAACAGATGATTCTTTTTTTGGTGCTTCAACCATTGACAGATCGTAAATGATAGAAGCAGGATCAATGGAAGATTTTTCAAAAGTATATGTATCAGTATCCCACCAGGATTTGTAATCATTGCGAGAAGAAACTTCGCTTACTTCATCGTATAAAATACGGGCAAAGTTCATAGCCTGATCTCCTGCGGCAATACCAAGATTGGTTGCATAGTATTCCAGATTGTTTCTGTCATTTTTATAGATTTCAAGCATTTCTTTATCAACGTTACTCTGGAGAGCTTCCATTTTCGTCATATATGTTTTGTAGAAATCTTTCACACCTTTACTATATAAGGTTCTGTTTTCATCATCTTCACAGAGGAAGCCAAGACTACGGAAAATCCAGTAAGCAGATTTGGAATTATATTTCTGAGCTTCCATTTTATAAGCTTCTGATGTATCTGTTAAAAGTGCACCATAAAATGGAACATATGTGGAACAATCCGGATTGCTCATGCAAACCCATTGAACCGTTGCAAGTTCGTCAGGCATATTGGAACGAAGCTGGAAAATGTGTGATTCTGCGGTACGATTGGCACCGATACAATATGTAATTTCTCTTCCGAAGTTCATATCCTCATAACGGTAACCGGCAATCTCATATACTTTTTCTACTGTGATATTTTTACAGTCTACAAAAATATCCTGATAAATATCCTTGTAAATGTCAGTATTATCTTTTCCAGTTAAGAGGTACTGTCCGCCGCGGATTCTATCTGCATCATCGGCTACATATCCGGTTTGGTTTCCTTCATCATTACGGATATAAGAAAGTCTTACATTAATATCATTTTTTCCATCCTTTTTCAGAGGTTCAGCAAAAAAATTGTTGTCTTTTGCAAGTTTAACTAAACCTGGAGATGCAATGACATTTTTTGTATCATTGACATCGACGTCACCGATCACAAAGCAGTTTGGGATAATGGCAGCTTTATCATCTGGCATTTTAATGGCACAGTAATTGTGTCCGGTCAACATCTCAAAGTACCATACCTCATTTTTATCTGCAATAAAAAGACCATTTCCTTCTCCACCGCCCTGGGTATCCATAACAGAAGCTAACAGTTCGACACCTTCTCTTGCAGAAGATACCTGACAAAGGATATAATCAACCAGATTTTCTTCTGTAATGCCTCCCTTTCCAGCAGGAGTCTCATAAGCGTCTACAAAGTCATCATATTTACTGGCAATATAGGAAGTACCTCGAGCTGTTGTCGTTGCTGACATGGATACTCCCTTACTATTGGTTCCGAATTCTCCAAAATATCCGTCATCGTCCGCTTCACAGTCACGACAGATCGTGTAACGGTACGTGGTCTCCACTTTAATCGGTGCCTGGAATGTTGTTGCACCAGTTTCATCTTTATAAACGGCATTTTTCCCTACTTTTTTTGAATCAATTACTTTATAGACCTTATCTTTACGAGCACTGTAATCTTCATTTCGTCCATAAAGAATAGATCCATCTTTCGTGCAGTCCTTACCTACATAGTAGGAAGTACATGCTTTTGCAGGAATTGCTGTCATCAACGCCAACCCAGCGATGGACAGCATGGTTAAAAATGTTTTCTTCATCTTTTTCTCTCCTTCTTTTTTAACATTCTGTGGAATATGATAGTCATTTCCCGAACAACAGTCAAGCATTATTTGAATAATTATTAATCATTTCTTGCATATTATGTAATAACAAAAGAAAAAGGAAACCGTTCCATTACATGGCGCTATGACATTACAACGAACAAAGACTTTTCAGACCGAAGTACGTGCATGGCCATACAAATGTAATGGAACAGTTTCCGCATTGTTGTGCTTTGGGCTGCGCTTCATTTATTGTGACAGCCCCTTCCACTTCTTTCCCCCATAATACAATTGATGATAGATTATTTTAGTATCCCATATCCGGCATTGGTTGTGCCGGTGTCTCCTCTTTGATTTCTGCAACTGCTGCTTCTGTAGTAAGGAGTGTTGCAGAAATACTTACGGCATTGGTAAGAGCACTTTTTGTTACTTTTACCGGATCGATGATTCCAGCTTTTAACATATCGACATAATCTTCTGAGATGGCGTCAAATCCAATGCCTTCTGGCTGTTCTTTTACTTTGCTGACAATAACCGCTCCGTCTAATCCTGCATTTTCTGCGATAGTTGCCAAAGGTTTTTCCAGAGCTTTTGCGACGATTTCAGCACCTGTTTTTTCTTCACCGGTAAGTGATGCTGCCAGTTCTTCGACTGCTTTTTGTGCATGTACATAAGAAGATCCACCACCAGCGATGATACCTTCTTCGACTGCTGCTCTTGTGGCATTTAATGCATCTTCCATACGATATTTTGCTTCTTTCATTTCGGTTTCTGTGGCTGCTCCGATATGAATGACTGCTACACCGCCTGCCATTTTGGCGATTCGACTGTTGATTTTTTCTTTATCGTAATCGGATGTGATGGTTTCTGCCTGTCTCTTTAAGCTTGCAACTCTTTCTTCAATATCTTCCTTCGCTCCAGCTCCACCTACGATAGTTGTTGTTTCTTTTGTTACTTTCACAGATTTTGCTCTTCCAAGCATATCCAATGTGACATCGGAAAGCTGCATTCCCAGGTCATCAAGAATAGCTTCGCCTCCGGTCAATACTGCGATATCCTGAAGCTGATCTTTTCTGGCATCTCCAAATCCCGGAGCTTTGATGGCAACTACTTTGATAGTTCCACGGATACGGTTTACAATCAGGGTTGTCAATGCTTCGCCTTCCACATCATCGGCAATGATCAGAAGTTCTTTTCCACCGGTTGCTGTCTGTTCCAGGAGTGGAAGAATGTCTTTGATATTGGAAATCTTTTTGTCGGTGATAAGGATATATGGATCGTTCATATTGGCTACCATTTTTTCTTTATCATCACACATATAGGCGGACAGGTAACCACGGTCGAATTCCATTCCTTCTACCACATTAATTTCTGTTTTCATCGTTTTGGATTCTTCAATGGTAATCACACCATTTTCTCCTACTTTGTCCATGGCATCGGCAATCATCTGACCAACTTCTTCATTTCCTGCGGAAATGGATGCCACTTTTGCGATGTGTTCTTTTCCGGTTACCGGACGGCTCATATCATCCAGTGCATCAACGGCTGCATCGGCTGCTTTTTTCATTCCTTTTCTTAAAATGATTGGATTGGCACCGGCTGCAATATTTTTCATTCCTTCATTAATTAATGCCTGAGCCAAAACTGTAGCAGTTGTTGTTCCATCACCTGCTACGTCATTGGTTTTTGTGGCAACTTCTTTCACCAGCTGAGCACCCATGTTTTCGTATCTGTCTTCCAGTTCGATTTCTTTTGCAATGGTTACACCGTCGTTGGTAATCAGCGGAGCACCATAGGACTGATCCAAAACAACATTACGTCCTTTTGGTCCGATTGTTACTTTCACAGTATCAGCTAACTGATTAACTCCTGCTTCCATCTTTTTTCTTGCATCAATATCAAAACAAATACTTTTTGCCATTTTTAATTCCTTCTTTCCAATAATTAGCTAAGAATTTCTACTCTACGATTGCGATGATATCGTCCTGACCGACGATGATGTATTCTTTCTCTTCCATCTTCACTTCTGTTCCGGCATATTTGGAGTAAATGACTTTATCTCCTTCTTTTACCTGCATCTCTATCTTCTTTCCATCAACTTCCTTGCCTGGACCAACTGCCACGACAACGGCTTCCTGCGGCTGTTCTTTGGCACTATCTGGTAAAATAATTCCAGACTTTGTCTTCTCTTCTGCTTTCTGGTGCTGTAAAACAACGCGATCTCCTAATGGTTTTAACTGCATAAATATTGCCTTCCTTTCTGCATTCTGTTAGCACTCTTTTTAGTCGAGTGCTAAGCTTTGTTTTTAAAAAATAGCCCCTTAGGGCTTTTATGATTTGTTTCCAAACCTTTTGTTTGTAAAGCATTATAACAGTTATTTTTCTAATGTCAAGTACTTTTTTAATTTTTCTGCCCTCTTTTCTTACCCGATCGGCTCACAGGCCGGCTAGAAAACTCCATGCATCGACATGAACCGTCTGGGAACTCGGGCCAGTAGGATGAAAGCCAGTTGTCTATATCAAAAACAGACTTCCATATCTAGTACATCGTCGTTTTTGCAAGCAGATAGCTTCCAAAGAGAATATCATTTGATTTTTTACATTCGCTACATGAAGTCGGATCCAGCGTTTTTGTGAATGGATAAGATTCTCTTTCGGAGAAACCTGAACAGCAGAAACAATCGGGAAAACATGATAATATATCTGAGAAAATCTGACATATTATCTCTCCATAATGTTATAGAATGTCGTTCTGCTCCAACATAAATCGCATATTATTCTCAATCTGACAGGACACTTTGTTGAAGATTTCCAGATCTTTTTCATCAATATCGCGAACGATCTGCCGGGACATTTCCTTCCACAGACGATCCATGTCCTCCACAATGGAATCCGCTTTTTCTGTGATATGATACCGAATAAATCTCCGATCACTCTCGTCTCTCTTACAGAGAATATACCCCTTTTTACCAAGTCCATCCATGGTTGTAGATATGTGCCCTTTATTCATTTGTAAATATTTACAAATATCTGTCAGTGTATTGATTTCATCATATTTGTATAATAAATAAATAACAACCAGTTCGATTCGATTTAAACCTGTAATTTCTCTTGCATCGTGTACCAGCACATTTTCGATCAGTTTTTTAAATTTTCCACCTCTTATGATATCTTCTACAATATTATTCATAATTCGCCTCACATTTTATTTTTTTTTCATTATATCAGAATTTCATATTTTATTACAGGGGGTAAAATTACGAATCTTAAATAGGATTCATTCCCATACACTACAATTAATAGTATGCACAAAATTATTTTCATCTAAATATAGTGTTGTTTATTTAAAAAAGCCTCTTTAAATTCAATTTTCACATTGACATATAGAGTATATACAGTATAATTAAATATAATTGTAGCATTTAATCTACAAGCAGAAATATCAAGTACAAATTATAAGGAGGTACTTCAACCATGAGTAACACAAAATTTTTTATCTGCCGTCATTGCGGTAACCTCGTTAAAATTGTAAAAGAGTCCGGTGTTCCTATGATGTGCTGCGGACAGAAGATGGAAGAACTCGTTCCTAACACAACAGATGCAGCTGGCGAAAAACACGTTCCTGTTGCAACAGTTGCAGACGGAACTGTAACTGTACAGGTTGGTTCTGTAGAACATCCAATGCTTCCAGAACATTTCATTCAGTGGATCTATGTTGAAACAGAAAACGGCGGTCTGTTCAAAGAGTTAAAACCAGGCGAAGCTCCTGCTGCAACTTTTGCACTGGGCGATGACAAGCCTGTTGCTGTATACGAATACTGCAATCTTCACGGATTATGGAAAGCTGATCTGTAAGCAGATTTATTTCATATTAATCGAAAACATAACACCCCCCTCGGAATATTGTCATAATGACGATAATCCGTGGGGTGTTTTGTTATCTCTTAAAATATTAAAGAAATCCATAGACAAAAATTGTCAAAAAGTTCAAAAAAATGATGATTTTCTTCCAAGAATGTTCTATAATGATAGCCAGATAAATTATTATACAAGGAGGATAAATCATGTATATCGAATTTGATGACAGTTTAATTACCGGTAATGAAACCATCGACTCACAGCATAAAGAATTAATTGATTGTATCCAGAAATTCGTCAATAGCTGCGAGGATAATTCTTCTGCTGATAAATCTGACGAGATGTTAAAATATCTCATTGATTATACCGTTTTCCATTTTACTGCAGAGGAGAAATTACAGGAAGATGTTTCTTATCCGGGACTGAAAGAACACAGAGCAAAACATGAAGAATTCAAAGAAACTCTTGCCCAGTTAGAGGATAAGATGAAAGCGGAGGGTACCAGCGAAGCATTCGCAGCTGAGATTAAAGATAAGGTTGTAGAATGGTTATTCAACCATATTAAAGTATTTGACCGCTCCGTCGCTGAATTCATCAATATGTACGAGAATCCGGGATTACTGTAATTTATATTATCCTGTCTGACAATAAGAATGAAGCTGTCGCAAAAAATGAAACGCAGCTTCATTTTCTTTTGTCCATGAAGCTGCGCTTTATGCCATTTATATAACACGGATTTTTATCTGATTTTTCCCTTCATGTTTCACTTCATAAAGAGCCTGATCTGCCAGATCCAGCAATTCTTTATAATCATGATCATGCCCATCAAAAAACGTTGCCCCCACACTGATCGTAGGATGTTTCTCACCTTGAACCGGAAAACATATCGTTGTATCCATTTTCTTTTTCACCTGTTCAAATAACCTGGACATATCATCCAATGAATCTTGTTTCACAAATACAATAAATTCATCCCCGCCGAAGCGCCCAATCAGGGAGGAAGTGCCAAATACTTCTTCAAGTGATTTGGCATAAGCAGAAATAACTGCATCACCAAACAAATGACCATATTGATCATTGACATATTTAAAGTTATCAATATCAATGATAAATAAATATCCCTTTTCTTTTCCTTCCAGACATTTGCACACTTCACGTTCAATCGCTGCTTTATTCAGTAAACCGGTCAGATCATCTCTGTCTCTCTGTTCTTCTATTTTAATTTTTTGAATTACTTCTTTGTATTTAAATGCCATCATAACGATGCTGAAAGCAATACTTAAATATAAAAAACAAAGACAATTCAGAAAATCCAGTTCAAAAAGATCTGCCGTTTTTATCTGATAAGAACAAGTAAGAAAAATAGCCGAAATACCAATCAGATAAATCGATAATCGAATCGGACGCTCTATGATCAAAAAAGGCAACGCGAAAAGAAACACAAAAAAGGTAGTACTTGGATAATAAGGTTGATTATAAGTCCCTGCCCATATCGCAAACCCAAATAAAAGTGTTAAAAATAAATACCATTCCATGATGATAAAACGATTCTCATGATATTTTTGTTGCTCTCTGATCATCATTGCAATTGCACAAACAAAAATCATGAATACATAAATCATACGACTTCTCAAACGCAACTCTTCCATGGAATCCGCCCTTGAAGAAAAAAAGGTGCTTAAAAACATCGCAAGAAACAAAACCATACAAATCAATCCTGTGAGAAATAACATTCTGCTGTTTTTTTCCGAAAGAATGTCCTGTACATCTTCATAATCTTTTTTATCTAATCCTCCATAAAACATTAATTTTATGAATTTATCTTTCAGTTTCATGATATGTATCCTCCGAAAAACTTCGAATAGAAGCTCGTTTGTATGGGATTTCCTTTAACGGTAACTTTGTGTGATTTCCTGAAAAGACCGGTTCCCTTCTATATATTCTTCATAGACAGATTCGGCAGTCTTTCCCCTGTACACAGCGCAGAAGCCACAGCTCTCGCAATGGCCCCTGCACTGAAATGTTGCTTTGATATATTGCTCTCTCTCTTCTCTGGTTGATGTTTCGATTTCCGGCGGCCTCATCGGCACACCACCTTTGTATCGTATTTTATCATTATAGTAACCTCTTTCTATTCCACTTCTATCAGTTCGTATTCCCGGTTTCCGAATCCCAGTTCCGCTGCAGCCTCAATGGTGTGAACTCCGTTACGGCTTTCGATTCGTTCCAGCAAATGTGCCTGCCCCGGATCATCGGTCGCAGCATAAACCAGGTCAATACAAGCCTGATCAATCGCAATCGGATCAAGAGAAATCATCATACCGATATCCTCCATACACGGATCTTCTGCTTCCGCACAACAATCACAGTCAACGGACATATTTTTCATAACGTTGATGTATACAATATTACCTTTAAAATAATTTACAACAGATTCTGCAGCATCTGCCATGGATTCCAGGAAAGAGTCGTGGTCGGACGTCCAGATTTCTTTTGGATCCCCTGCACCGTGGATATAGGCCTTTCCAAAGGAAGATGCGACACCGATGGAGAGCTGTTTGATTGCTCCGCCATATCCACCCATCGGGTGTCCCTTAAAATGGGATAAAACAAGCATGGAATCATAGTTAGCCAAATGACTTCCCACATAATTTTCTTTAATCACTTTTCCGTTCTCAATCGGAAGAACCATATCCGGTGCTTCCTCATCCATAATATCCACATCAAAATATCGATTCCAGCCATGTTCTTCCATGGTTTTCTTATGTTTTTCTGTCGTGTTCCTGGTTCCCTCATAGGCCGTGTTACACTCCACAACAGTTCCACCCACGTAGTCGATCATCGGCTTCCAAAACTCCGGACGAAGGAAATTCTGATTACCTGTCTCGCCGGAATGCACCTTAATTGCAATATTTCCATACAGCTTTTTGCCCAGAAGCTGATACAATTCCAACACTTTTTCCGGTGTGATCTCTCTGGTAAAATATACTTTTGATTTCATGTTCAGTCTCCTCTCTTTTTATTGCCACTATTGTAAACGGTTATCTTTCCTTTGCACGGCTGCCCTGCTCGTAAATGTCCACCTGTTCTACAAAGCTGTTTAAAAATTCTTTTTTCTCCAAATCAGTGAACTTATCATATAGTTTATCAAAAAACAGCAAGAATTGGTAGACATTATCCTCTAATATTTTATGATAAAAAGAAATTAGCCGAAGTGACAGAAATTCTGTACAGCCTCAGTGAGATATCCGTAATAAGGCTCTCAAAATGACAAGACAGGAAAGCTTTTAGATTCTCATTGAACAGTTCTTTCCTCCTGCTTTACCATCCAATATCCAATTCCGACGTGGGTTTTAATGCATTTATTTAAATTGTCTTTCTTTTCGATCTTTTTTCTTACCGTTGCCACATGAACTCTGAGTGACGCAATATCTCCCTCCAGAAAACTGCCCCATATTTCTTTCGTGATGTGGGTATGGGTGAGCACTCTCCCAAGGTTTTTCGCCAACAGGCATAATATTTTATATTCAATCGGAGTCACATGCACTTCTTCCTCTTTCACGTATACCGTCTGCATCTGATAATCAATGGTCAGGATTCCGTTGCGAAAAACAGGATTACCTCCTTGAAGGTTATTTTGCATGTATTGAATTCTTCTGTAATTACCTCTTATTCTGGCAAGCAACTCCGCTGTGGAAAATGGCTTGGTTATATAATCATCTGCTCCTGCATCTAAGGCATCAATCTTATCTTTGTCTTCACTTCTGGCACTTATTACAGTAATTGGAACCGTTGACCAGCACTGTCATTTAGTTAGGCCAAATTCCTTCATTTTAGCCTGTTGAATCACATTTTTATCGGGTACTTTTTAACATTTTCTTAATCTTTTTTTGAAAAAATTTATTTTTCTACTTGACAAAATCAATCAAATATGCGGCGAAGCCTCTTAAATGAATTTATTTTTTAGGAGGTAGCTCATTATGATTAACCCATCAAAAATTAATGGAACCTTTGAGTTTTTATTCAAAGAATTCAATCAATGCTTCCCTTCCAGTCACAGGTTTCGCGGATACGATATCCTTGCAACGGACGGTTCTGATTTTGATATTCCCTTTGATCCTTCTGACCCGGCTACTCTTATTAAGAATTGCTACAATACAGGTTTCTTTAGCCAGTATCATGTCAGTTTCCTTTTTAATACTTTTGACCGCCGGTTTGTTGACTGCGTGATCCATCCACGCAATTATTATAATGAAAATACTGCTTTATATGAAATGATGAAACGATATCATCCGGATCACAAGACGATTATTATTGCTGATCGCGGCTATAGCTGTTTTAATACCATTGCCCATTTTCAGCAATCTGAATTCTATTACCTGATCAGAGGAAAAGATATTTACTCTGAAAGCAGTGCATTTAAACACTCTGAC
>JAQYIU010000084.1 GCA_028721415.1 Lachnospiraceae bacterium
AAAACTCTGGACAAAGTTGCAGGAATCCTTATAATTAAAGATAGAAATCATTTCTGAAAAGACAAACAAAAAGGGGGAGCCGCAATGGACGTACAGGAATTATTAACTTATGTAGAAGAGCTGGTTTTTAAAACATCCATGTTTGGATATGACAAAGACGAAGTAGATATTCAGCTCGATAAAATATGTGATGAGGTAGAAACGATTGTCAAAGAAAAAGACAAACAGATTGAAGCCTTAAAGAGCGGACAGCCATTTGTTGTACCGGATTTATCAGAAATGTCCAGTCAGGAAGAAGAGAAAGATGAAGAAAAAGCCTCTCTCAAACAGCAGTTGGATGCGATGAAAGAACAGCTGGAAGCCGCAGAAAAACGTGCGGCAGAAGCAGAGAAATTAGCCGAAGAAGCCGAAGAAAGAGCAATTGAAGCAGAGAAGAAGGCAGCTGCCGCTGAAGGAAAAGCAGCCGTTGCAGAAACCAAAGCAGCGGCAAATGCAGAAAGAAAACCAGTGACCAAAGACGAAGCTTACGAACAATACATAAGAAATGCAGATCTTTTGTGTAAACAGCTTGCAGATCTCCAGACCAAAGAAAGTACTATTGTAGAGGAGGCACAGCAGAAATCCCAGAAGATTTTAGAAGAAGCCCAGGTACAGGCGAACGAAATCATAGCTGGTGCCAAAGCAGAAGCAGAACAGCTGGAAGCAGAAGCCCAGGCCAAAGTGAAAGAAGCAGAAGCAGAATCAGAGAATATTCGTGGCAATATTCAGAGCAAACTTGCAGAAGAACAGAAACAATGCGACGAGCTTGCAGTACAAAAAGAGAAACTGGTTGCTTCTTTAAATGGCATTACCGCAGAACTTCAGGCATTTATCAAAACAGTAGAAACAGAGGAATAAAGAGAACATAAGTAGATAAGGCCGTTTCAGAAAAGACCACTGGGACGGCCTTTCTTCTTTTACACGAAATAGAATACTCTTGTGGCAGATCACTCCCCTTTTGGGAAAGAAATCAGAAAAGGAAAAATTATGATACAATTAGTTATTTTTGACATGGACGGATTGATGTTTGACACAGAAAATGTGACTTGTAGAGCCTTTATAGAAAAAGGAAAAGAATATGGAATTCCCCTCGATAAAAAAGCCTTCGTAAAACTTCTTGGGTTAAACAGCATCGCCATAATCAACCAATACGAAAAACTATTTGGAGCACAGATGGATGGCGCAACCCTTTACCGGGAAGTCGGTACACGAAAAAAAGAAATACTAAAAGAAGAAGGTCTGCCAGTAAAAAAAGGCCTTTTTGAACTTTTGGAAACCCTGGATGAAGCCGGCATAAAAAAAGCCGTTGCCAGCGGATCCGACCGGGAAGAAATCGAACGATTTCTAGATGAAACCGGCCTTGTGGGGCGATTCGATATGATTCTTTCCACCAAAGAAGTGAAACGAGGCAAACCATATCCGGATGTATTCCAGAGAATATGCCAGGAACTTTCCGTGAACCCGTCAGACACCCTGGTTTTAGAAGACTCCGATAACGGCGTAAAAGCTGCTGTTGCCGGCAATATCCCAGTTATCAATATCCCGGATCTGGTGGAGATTCCGAAAGAACTGCAAGAAAAATGTCTGGCGGTGGAAGATTCCCTTCTGGATGTGATTCCCTATATTTTATCCGAACAAAAGAACATTTGATGCATATAGTAAACAAAAGGTCGGGTGAAAGCAGGGAAAACCGTGATCAGATTTGAAGAAATGTATCATTTACCAGAAGATAAACCATCTGAAAAGGAAGAAAAAAATAAAGACTTTAACTGGCTGCCGGGATTTGAAGAGATGATGGCATGCCAGGAAGAAGACGTTCAGAGAGAACCAAACATACCGTACCAACAGAATGTATCCTCCTATCGAGGCACTCAAATAGAAACTGAGAATCAGCCAGATCAGAGCATGAACCAGAATATGAATCAAAACATGTCCGGGAATATGCCGGATTCTTCGGAAATGCTGCCGCCGGAGGAATTGCAGCGGGAAGAACAGATTTACTGGAATGATTATGAATATTTTCTGCGGATGCTCCCGGTAATTGCAAGGGAGATCTGGGTGGCGGCTGATGCCATTCTGGATCGATATGAATTTGAAGGCAGTTCCATGTATGCGGAATATCCGGACAAAATGGCTATTTTCAAAATCGTGGATATGATATATGATAAATTAAAATATTATGAGAATAATCCGACCGAAAATCGGATGGATGGAAGCGAAGGGAAGAATTATTACTACGTTTCCAAAGAAGCACAGGGAATCAATACCCCTTTGCGGGATATGATTTTTGTTATCGTGAGCTGGAATATGGCATTTCGGCGACAGCGGTACTACAGAAGAAAGAAGGTATTCCCCATTTCTTAATAAGATATTACGATTTTAGTACATTTCAGACCGGTTTTGACTCCCTGTATTGCACGGGATATGAAATCATGTTAAAATCGGTCACAGAATAAAGAAAAGAAGGACCTTACATGGAATTTTTGATAAATAAAATTGCGGAGAAGCTGGATGATCACTTGATAAGAATTACGATCAGTAATCCGCGAAAAGCAGAAGAGATAAAAAAATACAGTATTCGGCCTGTCCTGGTGAAAGAACAGCTTCTGTTTCAGTGTGCAGCCTATACAAAAACCCAGGTATTCCATGAGAACCTGAGTAAAGGAGTGTTGGTGGAGAAACTTGGAGAGATTCTGCCAGGTTATAAACAGGTTCAGATGCAGACCTTAGAAGGGGAGCTGACCGCTCTTATTAACAAGAAAGGAAAGGCAGCGATAAAAGTAACCGGAAGAAAGACAGAGAAACCGATGAAAGCAGATCCTTCACGTCTGCAGCACAATCGGACGAAGAACTACATTTTGCAGGAAGGAGAAGTCGTGCCGTTTCTGCAGGATCTTGGGGTGATGACTTCCGAAGGAAAGATCGTGCGAAACAGATATGATAAATTCTGGCAGATCAATCGTTTCCTTGAGTATATCGAAGATGTACTTCCGTTTTTGCCAAAAGACAGAGAGATTACGATCCTCGATTTCGGATGCGGTAAATCCTATCTTACCTTTGCGGTATATTATTATTTGAAAGAGGTAAAAGGCTATAATCTGCGTATTATCGGCCCGGATCTGAAAAAAGATGTGATACGCCAGTGCAATCGGCTGGCACAGAAATATCACTATGAGAACCTGCATTTTTATGAAGGCTCCATCGAGGAATTTGAGGGAGTGACGCAGGTGGATATGGTCATTACCCTTCATGCCTGTGATACTGCAACCGATTATGCATTATATAAGGCGGTGCGCTGGGGAGCGGAAGTCATTTTGTCGGTGCCATGCTACCAGCATGAACTTAATAAACAGATGAAGACGGAGAATTTTGAGCCGATAGCAGATTATGGTATTTTGAAAGAACGTTTTGCGGCTCTTGCCACTGACGGAATTCGTGCTGCATTATTAGAAGGTGTGGGATATGAGACGCAGATTCTTGAGTTTATTGATATGGAGCATACCCCGAAAAACTTGCTGATTCGGGCAATCAAAGGCAAAAAAGCTTCTGAGAAGAAATGGCAGGAAGCAGAACAGTTCTGCACGAGATTTGGATTTAACCCTACGTTGAGAGCACTTCTGGAAGAGGAAAGAGGACAGTAAAGCATGAAAGATACAATAAAGATGGCGATTATCCGCATCAGTGTGGCGGTGGTCGTTTTTGTGGCGGCTCTGGTATTTTTTAATTATCGAATTACGTCGGAAAAGGGGAATCCGGTAGCGGAACTTGCGAATTCTACGTACCCGATCATGGAGATTGGAGGCGAAGAATCTGATTATAATCTGATGTCGGCATATCGGGGAGATATTGACCTGTCTTTGGTGAGAAATCAGATTACCATTGTGGATCATTCCCAGACCGTTCAGTTGAAACTTCATAATTATGATTATGATATTACGGCAATTCAATATATTCTTTTCGAAAATGATTCGGAAAATCCTCTGGAAGAAGGAACCCTCAATCAGCTGACAGGGATAAAAGAGGAAAATGTGCGAGAGGGAACCATTACATTCAAAAGTGATTTGAAACAGGGGAATAATTACTACTTGAAGATGGCCGTTCGCCTGGATAACAGTACGAGAGCATATTTTTATACAAAGATTCAAAAAGGGGCAGAATACCATCTGAAAGAATACACGGCATATGCCCTGAAGTTCCACAATAATTTATTTGATAAAACAAAAAAAGAAGAAAATGCAACCTATCTGGAGCCGACAGGGGACAGTGCAACATCTTCTTTTGAAAATGTTACGCTTCATTCCAGTGTGGATGATGTGTTTTTTGGCAATATGGAAGTCAAACAGGAGTCTGATCCCCGTGTAAAAGTCCGCGAGATCAATGATACATATGCGATTCTGGAACTGGATACCCTCATTTCCAGTGCAATCAGTGACGATGTGATACAATATTATGAATTGGAAGAAATGTATAAGCTTAGATATACACAGGAAAGGATGTATCTGCTGGATTATCAGCGTACCATGGATGCCTATTATAACGAATCCATGATTGATTCTGCTAATAATTATATCGGACTTGGTATTCAGAACGAACAAAATATCAGCTACCAATATGCCGATGAGGGACATAAACTGTGTTTTGTTTCGGAAGGACAGCTCTGGTATTATGATTATGATGACTCTGATGTATCAAAGGTATACAGCTTCTCCTCGGAGAACCTGGCAGATATCAGGAATGACCAGGAAGATCATGGTATCAAGATTCTGAAAATGAGCGATAAAGGTGTGATCGATTATCTGGTTTACGGTTATATCAACCGGGGACGGCATGAAGGCGCCAACGGTATTCAGATCATGAGATACGATCCGAATACAAACTGTAATGAAGAGCTTGCATTTCTGGTTTCTTCCGTACCATACAATAATATGAAAGAAGATCTGGATAAACTTTCCTATCTTAACACAGAGGATGTCTTTTATTGTATGCTGGACGGAGACCTGCATCAGGTTGATCTGAATGAGAAAAAAGACACGATTCTCGAATCCGGACTGGTCGATGAGAGTCTTACATCCTCAAAGGATCAGAGTATCATTGCCCTTGAGAAAAATCAGGATATCTGTCAGAACACAGAAATTGAAATGATTGATCTGGAAAGTGGAAAGACACAGACATTTTCCTGTACAAACAACCAGAGAATCCGCTCTGTCGGTTTCCTGGCAGATGATTTTATCTATGCGACAGCATTGACTGCAGATGTTTCCAAAGCAGCTAACGGAGTGGTTACCTTCCCTGCCAAACAGCTTCATATCATGGATATTGAAGGAAATGAAATAAAAACTTATAATAAGGCGGGAAGATATATTCTGGAAACCACGGTGAACGGCAGTGTTCTGGAAATGAAGTTTGCAAAGAAAAATGGTTCCAGATTTGTTCAGACCAGTGACATTGATTATATTCGTTATAAAGAAGAAGAGAGTGAGGATGCCATAACCCTTACCACCAAAACTTCAGAAACTTACGGAACGCAGTTGTATTTCAAATTCCCGAACTACATTTACATTCAGGTGGAGCCGGATCTGGTGCTGACCAAAATACTGACCAGTGAAGACAATAATTCCATCGTGCTTGAAAGAAGTGGAGATGTCGCAGAACAATATTATGTATATGCCGGCGGACAGAGACAGGATGTCTTTACCAATCTTCCGGAAGCAGTAAATGCAGCTTCGGAACAGCGAGGAAATGTAATCGACAGCCAGGAGAAAACCCTGTGGCAATGTGCTTTTGATGAGTATGCGATCGTTGCCGGAATGGACCGGGTTACCAAAGTATCCTCTGACAAGGAATCTCTTGCCGGCTGCCTCTCCATGATTGCCAGTGTCAACGGAAACAATATCGATGCAAAAGAAATTGCAGCCGAAACTGGAACAATTTCGGAAAAGATGGAAAGGTGCAGTGGACACCAGACGCTTAATCTGACCGGTTGTTCGTTGGATGATGTGCTTTATTATATCAGTCAGGGCAGTCCGATTCTCGCCAGATACAGCGGGGGAAAATATGTGATCGTGATGAGTTACAACTCCACAAAAATCCGTTATCTGGATCCGGTCACCGGGCAGTCAACAGTAGCAGGAAGACAGGAGATTACAGATATTTTAAGAAAAGCAGGAAATGTTTTCTATAGTTATTTGAGTGAATAAAAAACGCAGAAAGACAAATACTGGAAAAAGAACAGGTTGTATCATAACCTGAATGTATCGCGGAGGTAATTATGAATCAAGTACAGCAGACGCCGGGCGAACCACATTCCCGGAGAAGGAAGCCCAAAAAAGAAAAAATGATTTGGAAGATATTGAAGGTGTGTATGGTATGTGTTGCTCTTGCATTGATCGTATTGACAGGGCTGGTGATCACCCGGGTTGCCGTACCTTTGACATCCATGTATAAAGAGGCCATTCAGATGGTGGAAGAAAGTGATGAGAGCACCTTTAAGGCGGAACAGACCTCGATCGTGTACGATGTTAATGGAAATGAGCTCAAGAAACTCAAAGGCTCGAAGGATGTCCATTATCTGGAATATGAGGATATCCCTGATGCCGCCAAGCTGGCGATCATCTCAGTGGAAGATCAGAACTTTGAATCTCACAGAGGAATTGATATTGAAGGAATTGCCCGTGCGGTCGTTTCCCTTATCCGCAACCGCGGTAAGATTGCCATGGGAGGAAGTACCATCACCCAGCAGCTGGCACGAAATGTTTTTCTTAACTTTGAGACAACCTATAGTCGAAAGATTCAGGAGATCTTTATCGCAATTGCTTTGGAGCAGAAATATACCAAAGAACAGATTCTGGAATTCTACCTGAATAATGTGTACTTTTCCAATGGATACTATGGAATCGGATCGGCGGCAGAAGCTTATTTTAATAAATCTGCCGATGAACTCAGTATCTCCCAGATTGCATTTTTATGCGCGATACCAAATAGTCCTTCCCGTTTTGATCCTTACGAGCATCCGGAAGCAACTTTGGAGCGAAGAGATAAAATTCTCAAAAATATGTATGAAGAAGGCTATATCAGTAAAGAGCAATATGATCGTTCCGTAGCGGAAGAAATTAAAGTTCAGCCGAAAAAGGAAAACGAATCCAACGATTATGCAGAAACTTACATCATAAAATGTGCGACAGAAAGCCTGATGAAAGCCAATGGATTTGAATTTAAAACTACTTTCAGCACAGATTCCGAAAAAGAAAACTATAATGAAGAATATGAGGAAATGTACAGTAACTGTAAACAGAGTCTGTACACCGGCGGATATCGGATTTATACGTCCATCGATATGGATTTGCAGAAACAGCTTCAGGAGTCGGTATCATCCAAATTATCGATGTTTACGGAAAAGACGGACGATGGTATCTACAAAGTTCAGGGAGCTGCCGTAACCATTGATAATGAGACAGGACGTGTTGCCGCCATCGTGGGAGGCCGTGAGGAAGATCAGGAAGGTTACGGATTAAACCGTGCCTACCAGAGTTACAGACAGCCGGGAAGTGCCATCAAACCGCTTCTGGTCTATGCACCGGCACTGGAGAAGGGATATACGCCTTACAGCACGGTAGATGACAGCAGAATGACCGGAGAAGACGCAGTATCCAATTCGGGATATTCATATTCCGGAGCGATTTCCCTGCGAAGAGCAGTGCAGAAATCCAGCAATGTGGCAACCTATCGACTGTACCAGGAACTGGGACCGGAAAATTGTCTGGAATATCTGGAAAATATGAATTTCAAAGGACTGGATGCCAAAGATTATAAATATGACACTACCTGTCTGGGTGGCTTTACCAACGGAACAACTGTCGTCGAGATGGCGGCGGGATATGCCACCCTCGCCAACGACGGAAAATACCGAACCCCAACCTGTATTGTAAAAATTATGGATTCGGATAAAAATGTCATTGTACCGGACGAGCAGAAAAGCAAAGATATTTATTCCACCAATGCGGCAAGAACGATGACCGATGTATTGGAAAGCTGTGTGACGGCAAGTTATGCAACCGCATCCGGATGTAAATTGGATGTGGATATGCCGGCAGCATGTAAGACCGGAACTACCTCCAATTATGTAGACGGATGGCTCTGCGGATATACTCCTTACTATACTACCGCAGTCTGGGTAGGTATGGATGTGTATCAATCTGTGGATAATCTGAAAGGAAATACCTATCCGGCCTATATCTGGAAAAACTTTATGGACAAGGCTCATCAGCTTCTGGAGAGAAAAGAGTTTGACACTTATCTGGGAGAAGAAGAAGAGAAGCAGGAAGCCACTACAAAGGCGACGACCGAAGAAGAAAAAGAAATGGATATGGATGTAGATGTTCCGGAAGATGAGGAAGAGCAGGAGGACACAGTCAAACAGGAAGAAGAGATAGAGAATAAAATTCCTGCAGAAGATGATAATGCAGCCTCCGGTGGAAATAATAACGCAGCCTCAGGGGAAGGAACCGGTAACAATAATGGCAGCGGAAATGAAGATAATTCTGGTAATTCTGCCGGGGATAATAATCCTTCCGGCGGAGACACCGGACAGGATACCGGTTCAGGTGAAGACGACAGTGGCGGCGAAACAATGGAAAGCGAGGACGCTGCTCCATAAAATAGTTCCTAACCCTATGGCAGGGATTCATGCATTGCATGAAATCCCTGCCATATTTTTATGAAAAGGAGTGGTACCTATGGTATGAATCGCAGATGACTTGCGTTTTGCTACTCACCTTTCGAACGTTTAATGGAAACGCCATTCGCGCGAAAACTCGCTAAAGCTCAAACAACGCGCTCGGTGGCGGATTCGTTCTCAGGTTTCGTTACGCAAAACCTGCAAAGCATCTGCTCTCTCATACCACAGGCATCCACGCCTTTTTCATAAATTTTTTGCATACGATTCCATATCCAATGCATGAAGCCCTGCCATTTACGCCACACCCAATGCCAAAATCTGTTTTTGTTTCTGTGGGTTATGTCGTTCTGAAAGGAAAGCGCAGCTTCACCGACAAAAAGAAAGCGGAAACCGTTTCGATACATGGCGCTATGACATTGCAGCGAGCAAGGGCTAGAAAAGTCTTTTCAGAAACGGACACGAGAGTGTCCGGAATCGGAAGACTTTTCAGCCCGAAGTCCGCGCATGGTCATACAAATGTAACAGAACGCTTTCCGCATTGTTATTCTGGAAGCTGCGCTTCATTAAAGGCGACAGCCCTTTTGTATATTCCGTTTTATTCGTTATCTTCTTTAATCGTGTGATACTGTGCGTATTCAGCCAGACGTTTCTTGATACGGTCATGTGGATCCAGAATTGCACTGATGGAAGCCTCATGATTTAAGGAATCGATCAGAAGGGCAATATATTTGGAAATATCACAGTTTACATACCAAGGTCTTTTCAGCAATTCCGGTGTCTGATAAGTGCTGTTGGTGGTGATCACTTTATAAATGGTACCTTCTTCATGGGCTTTGTCGAAGGATGCGAGACCGTTGGTGAACATACCGAAAGTAGAGATACAGAATACTCTGCGAGCATTTCTTCTCTTCAACTCTCTGGCAACATCCAGCATACTCTCTCCGGAAGAGATCATATCGTCGATGATCAGAACATCCTTGCCCTCAACGGACTCTCCCAGATATTCATGAGCTACGATCGGATTACGTCCGTCCACAACAACAGAATAGTCACGGCGCTTGTAGAACATACCGATATTGACACCCAGCACGTTGGCAAAATACATGGCACGCTGCATCGCACCTTCATCCGGGCTGATGATCATCATATGATCGCTGTCGATTTCCAGATCGTTGGTAGAGCGAAGCAAAGCCTTGATAAACTGATAGGTTGGCATAATATTATCGAAGCCTTTTAAAGGAATCGCATTCTGCACTCTTGGGTCATGGGCATCAAAAGTGAGTACGTTGTCCACACCCATATTAGCCAGTTCCTGTAATGCAAAAGCACAGTCCAGAGACTCTCTGGAGCTTCTCTTATGCTGTCTGCTCTCGTAAAGAAACGGAAGAATTACTGTGATGCTCTTCGGCTTGCCGGAAGCGGCAGCGATGAGACGTTTTACGTCTGCATAAATATCGTCCGGGGACAGATGATTTTTGTGTCCGCATACAGTGTATTCAAGGCTGTAATTGAGGACATCGGCCAAAATATATAAATCCACCCCTCTTACAGAATCAGAAATCAGAGCCTTCGCCTCGCCGGTTCCAAAACGGGAACAGGTAGAATCAATGATGAAGGTGTCCTTCTCATAATCTTTAAATACAACGTTGGATTTATGATTGTGATCGCGATCTTTGCGCCAGTTTACAATATACTGGTCAATCTTTTTACCAAGTTCAGCACAACTAGGATGTACAATAATTCCAAGTCTGCCTACAGGAACGGTTGAAAACTTACTATCATCTGGCTTCATAAATGTATCTCCTTTTATCTCTTTCGGTAATATAAAATCGAATGTAAATCTTTTATAACATCCAATATCTTTTTAGTCAAGGGAAGAAAACGCCTTTTTTATGCGAATATCATCTCCGTAAATATGTAAAAGTTCATAAGATTCGATAATTCTGGAAGAAATTCTCTCTGTATAAGAGCGATTTATCTGTTCCAAAGACAAATTTGTGCTGATGATCGTTGATTTCTGGTGAATCATCCTCTCATTCATGCACAAAAATAACTGGGAGTTAATAAAAGCATTATTTAACTCCGTACCAAGATCATCGATGATCAGCAAATCACAATTTAAAAGAAAAGGCAGGGTATCTGAATTCTCTTTTTCCCGCCGGAACTTATAATCTGCCAGCTGATCAAAAAACTGATAGGCTGTCTGGTAAATAACACTTTTTCCCTTCTGTAAAAGTTCTGCCGCAATGCAGTTGGTGAGAAAAGTTTTGCCCACACCGGCATTGCCGTAGATCAGAAGATTGCTTCCGGGATGCTCCTCAAAAGTATCGATAAACTGATGACTTTTTTCCAGAATCCGAAGCATATTTTCCCGCGGAGAATCCGGATGATCTGCCGTGCGCTTTGCGGAATAATAATCCAGCTGGAAGGCAGAAAAATTCTCCTTTCGTATCAATTCTTTCAGATTGGACTGGTCATAAAGGATGTCCAGGATCTGCTGTTTAAAACAATGACATTTTTCTGTGCCAATATAACCGGTATCCTTACAGCTGGCACACTGGTAGAGGGGATCCAGATAATCTGCCGGATAATGGTGAATCACCAGAAGATTAATCTTTTCCATGGAAAGATCATAAATCTCTGCCTTTAAGGATTCCCGCTCATCAACATTTTTATTAAAAATCATTTTTTTGGCTTTTTCCACGGAGATATGAGCAATTTCCTCATCAATAAGACGAATCTCGGGAATAGCCGCATAAATCTCCTCTTTTCGTCGATGCTCCTCCATATGATTAGCACGGCGAATCTGATCATAAGAATTCATGATGGTCAAATATTGATTTTGAGAAAGAGCCATAATTACCTCCTGGTCTTATCGAGCAAACGGGATTCCAGATCATCATAATTATAGGATCGCTGCTCAAAATTATGAAAAGGATTTGAAGTGGTGGCTTTTGCAGCAGACGGTTGTCCCGTCTGCTTCGGCTGATTTGCCGCCTGGGTGGCTGCGTGAAAATTCTTATCCAGCGATCGGATATCGGTTGTGTTTCGCACCCCGGACTTCTTCCAATCCTCCAAAATACGGTTAGCATACGGAAAACTGGCCTGATGAGTCGCCAGCAAAGTCCGATTACAGGCTTCCACGATAATATCTGTCTCAAATCCAAGAGCATTCCACTTTTTGATGTAATCAAGCTCCGCCGGACCTGGATTGCGGCCAGCAATACCGAACGCTTTCATGATGGGAAATACATTCTGTGTATAAAGGGCAGTCTGCTCTTTTGCTTTCTTTACCGTATCAATTCCGGCCTGAAACCAGTTAATTGCCACACTCTCGATATAGCGGATACTTTTTTTGCCTCTCGTAATACAATACTCAATCAGATACTCCAGCAAATCAGAAGAAAAATGCAGATCATCATTAATATAACAGAAACTGTTCAGCTCCGAAGTGGAGAGTGGTCTGCCCAGATAAGTTTCTGCCATATAAATCGTCTGCTCCAAATCTGTATTTTTAATAGATTTCTCCATATCTACCGCACTGCGGTTCACTTTTTCCGGAACCTGTGGAGCCGTATAAGAACCCGGCGTCTCCTCCGGCTGTGAAGAAGCTTCTGTGCTCGCTTTCTCCGAAGAATGGTCATTCAGTTTTAATAATCCAACCTTCTCCCAATAATTCAATGCCCGAAGAATATCCTTCCGGGTAAGTTCCAGAGTATCCGCCAGCTCATCAACCCGAATCGGGAGATTGCTTCCGCTCAGACGAAGAATTAAAAGATATATTTTTACGTATTCTCCATCCGCCTTGTGCATATAATTATCAATGAAGTCATTGGATAATATCGTAATATTATTCTGTAAGTTGTTTGTTAAAGAAATTTTATCCATAGTTCTCGCCCGCTTTCCAAACCGCCAGAGACGGGAAATATCTTCAGAAAAAAAGATTTTATGTATCTAAAATCTCAAATCTCGAAGATAAGTCGATAGGGATCCGTATAATCATAACATAATTAACTCAAAAAAAACAGGCTTTTCCTTTCCCTTGCATTATGAAGGCAGCACACAAAAGATTTTTTTGAGATTTACTATTTTATCCCAACTTTTGAAGTGTAATGTGGACAAGATTGGGGATAAATCGGGGACAAGGGTGGGATAACTTTTGTGGAGAAAAATGTGGATAATGTGGATAACTTTGTGGATAGATTCCGATAAGAAACTCTATTTTGGGGTAAAAACCATGGAAACCATTCATTAATTGCTAGATATAGGGATGAAAAAAAGAAAAAAAACTGTGGATAACCTGTATATAAAATTGGGACAAACAAAAACAATACACAAAATCCAGGAAAAACCCGGTGGATAATGTGGATAAAAGGATACCACAGTAAATAAAACGCAGCACCAATAAAAAAGAAACCCATTCGATAACATAGTGTAAGAATGTTAACGAAAGAGTTTCTTTTTTCATTGATGAAACGGAGGTCAGAAATATGGTGATTGCACTACTGAATTCTTTACAAAACCCCCTAAACTATTTTTTCACTCTCCCGAGCATGTCCTCTCCAATCGTTACAACATCCCCGGCTCCCATGGTGATAAGAAGATCATGGCCTTTGAGCTTGGAGAAGAGGAAATCTTCGATCTCGGCAAAGGAAGGGAAGTAATGGACATCGGTTCCGGCTTCTTTTAACAGGTTTACGATGTCCTGAGAGGCTACCATTCCGGTGTCCGGTTCTCTTGCGGCGTAGATATCTGCCAGAACAACGTGGTCTGCCAGAGTGAGAACCTCAGCAAACTGATGGAGGAATGCCTTGGTTCGGGTGTAGGTGTGTGGCTGGAAGACAACCCATAAATCGTCGTGAGGGTATTCTCTTGCAGCGGTCAGGGTTGCCTTGATTTCTGTTGGATGATGAGCATAATCATCGATGACGATCACATCCCCGATATTTCCCTTGTATTCGAAGCGGCGGTGGGTTCCGCCAAAAGAGAGAATACCGGTGAGAATCTGATTCATCGGAAGACCCAGGGCGCGGGCACAGGCGATGGCAGCCAGAGAATTCATGATATTGTGGCGGCCTTTTACCTTGAGGGAGACCGGTCCCAGATTCTCTCCGTCCACGATCAGCTGGTAGGAGCCATTTCCTTCTTTGTCAAAGGAAATGTCGGTGGCTGTGTAATCATTGTCTGCGTTCAGCCCGAAGGTGATTGCTTTTTGTGGAAGATCCTTTAAGATATCATCGGTATGTTCCATATCGCCATTGATAATGATCAGTCCGTCTGATGCTGTCTGAGAAGCAAAAAGATGGAAAGAATGTTTGATGTCATCCAGATCTTTGAAGAAATCCATGTGATCTTCTTCTATATTTAATATGATGGAATACAGAGGATGGAATTCCAGGAAACTGTTGGTATATTCGCAGGCTTCTGTCAGGAAGACATTAGACTGGCCTACACGGATGTTTCCGCCGATGCGGTCAAGCATTCCGCCGACGCTGACGGTAGGATCCATCTGTCCCTGCAGAAGAATATGGGTCAGCATGGAGGTTGTGGTTGTCTTTCCGTGGGTGCCTGCTACCGCGATGGAGCGGACATAATTATCCATAATCTGTCCGAGAAGAGCTGCTCTTGTCATCATTGGAATATGTTTTGAGTTGGCAGCGGCATATTCCGGGTTTTCCTCATGAATGGCAGCGGTGTAAACCACCAGATCAATATCATCGGTAATATTTTCGGCACATTGTCCGATGGCGATGCGGGCACCGATCTGTTCCAGATGTTCTGTAATCTCGGATGCTTTCATATCGGAACCGGAAACTGTAAACTTTCTATCCAAAAGGATTTCGGCAAGGCCACTCATACTGATACCGCCAATTCCGATAAAATGAATGTGGATTGGCTGTTGAAAATTAATTGTATACATGTTGATACCTCTTTTATATTAACATTTTCGTGCATCTTGATCGTCTCACATACGTTCGACTTTTCTATCCTGATGTAGAATAGCACACGGATAAAGCGTGTGAGAAAAGCGAGAAAGCTTTTCAACAGATAGTATATCGCACAGGCAAAAGAGATTCAAGATTCATTTTCAGACAGCGACAATCAGAACAGCAACTATATTTAACAGAGAACTTCTTTCGTATGATTTTATCAAAAAAACTATATTTTACAAAGAAAAATGATACAAATTATATAAAAAACTAAGGCGGTTTTCACTTTTTTTATGCTAAAATCCTTTTCATTTATGAAGTGTGATGGTATAATAAACATATATGTGACAAAGGGGTGATTCTTCATGATAAAGAAAGAAATGATAGCCATGTTATTGGCAGGTGGACAAGGCAGCCGACTGGGCGTATTGACATCAAAATTAGCGAAACCTGCAGTAGCCTTCGGAGGCAAATATAAGATTATTGATTTCCCTCTGAGCAATTGTATTAACTCCGGTATTGACACCGTAGGAGTACTTACCCAGTATCAGCCACTTCGGCTGAATCAGCATATCGGCATTGGTATACCGTGGGATCTGGATAGAAATATCGGTGGTGTGACCGTTCTTCCACCATATGAAAAGAGTGAGAATACAGACTGTATACCGGAACGGCGAATGCGATTTACCAGAACATTGAGTTCATGGAATATTACAATCCGGACTATGTTATCATCCTTGGCGGAGATCACATTTACAAGATGGATTACGAGTTGATGCTTGATTTCCATAAGAAGAACGATGCGAAGATCACGCTGGCAACCTATGAAGTCCCATGGGAAGATGCAAGTCGTTTCGGTCTTGTTATCACTGATGAGAACAATCAGGTTATGGAATTCGAGGAGAAACCGGCGAATCCAAGAAGTAATAAGGCTTCCATGGGTATCTACATATTTGACTGGCCGGTACTGAAAGAGGCTCTGGAGACCTTAAAAGATCAGCCGGGCTGTGATTTCGGTATGCATGTTATCCCTTATTGTCATAACAGAGGCGATAAGATCATGGCTTACAATTATCAGGGTTACTGGAAAGATGTTGGAACCCTTTCTGCATATTGGGAAGCTAACATGGAACTGATCGATATCATTCCGGAATTCAACCTGTATGAAGAATTCTGGAGAATATATACAAAGAGCAGTGCACTTCCACCACAGTATTTTGCTGACACGGCGAAGATCAGTGGCTGTATTGTCGGAGAGGGAACGGAAGTATTTGGAGAGATTTATAATTCCGTAATCGGTGCCGATGTCACTATTGAAGAAGGAGCTGTCGTTACAAATTCCATTATTATGAATGGTTCCGTAATCAAGGCCGGAGCAAAGATCGAGAAGTCCATCATTGCTGAGAATGTGGAGATTGGTGAGAACACAGAACTGGGAGTATTTGAGGAAGCACCGAACAAGTTCAAGCCAAATGTATACAGTGGCGGGCTGGTAACCATCGGAGAAGGTTCTGTGATTCCGGCGAATGTCAAGATTGGAAAGAATATTGCCATCGTTGGAAAGACAACAGAGGAAGATTATCCGGATGGAATTCTGGCAAGCGGCGAATCCATTATCAGACAGTAGAGGGCAGGTGACATAGATGAAGGCAATAGGAATTATTTTAGCAGGTGGTAATAATAAAAGAATCGGAAAATTATCCGATAAAAGGGCGATTTCGGCATTGCCGATTGCCGGCAGCTACCGTGCCATTGATTTTACTCTGAGTAATATGACAAACTCGAAAGTATCTAAAGTAGCGGTATTTCCACAGTTTAATGCCCGTTCTCTGAATGAGCATTTAAGCTCCAGTAAATGGTGGGATTTCGGAAGAAAACAGGGAGGACTTTATGTATTTACTCCGACTGTAACGAAAGATAATAACTTCTGGTATCAGGGTACCGCAGATGCTTTATATCAGAATATTGATTTTCTGAAGAGAAGTCATGAACCATATGTAATCATCGCAGCAGGTGACGGTGTTTACAAGCTGGATTACAATAAAGTTCTGGAGAAACATATTGATAAGAATGCGGATATCACAGTGGTATATACTACAATGTCAGCAGAGGACGATGATCTCACCAGATTTGGGATTCTGAAACTGGATGATGATGAGAGAATTGTGGAATTTGAGGAGAAACCTCTCGTTGCAGCCAGCAACAATGTTTCCATTGGTGTGTATGTGATTCGTAGAAGACATCTCATTGAGATCCTGGAACGCTGTGCAAAAGAAGACAGACACGATTTTGTAAAAGATGTTCTTATTCGTTACAAAGGTGTTCGCAAGATTTATGGTTATAAGCTGGATACATACTGGAGAAACATCGCAACGGTAGATTCTTATTATAAAACAAATATGGATTTCCTGAAAAAAGATGTGAGAGATTACTTCTTTAAACAGTATCCGGAAGTATACTCCAAAGTGGACGATCTTCCACCGGCAAAATATAATGCAGGATCCGAGATTAAAAACAGTATTATTTCTTCCGGCTGTATCATCAACGGAAAAGTGGAGAATTCCGTATTATTTAAAGATGTTTACATCGGAAATAACTGTACGATCAAGAATTCCATTATCTTAAATGATGTATATATTGGGGACGATTCTTACATTGAAAACTGTATCGTTGAGAGCAGGGATACCCTTCGTCCGGGCACGAACTATGTAGGAACAGAAGATGAAATCAAGATAGTAGTAGAGAAGAATGTAAGATATATTCTGTAACATTCTGGGGAGGTTCACATGCAGATAACAGATATACGCGTCCGCAAAATATCAAAAGAAGGTAAAATGAAAGCCGTTGTTTCCATCACTTTTGATAATGCCTTTGTCGTACATGACATTAAAATAATTGAAGGGGAGAAGGGATTATTTATAGCGATGCCAAGCCGCAAGGCAGCGGATGGGGAATATCGTGATATCGCGCATCCGATCAACTCGGAGACCCGCGATGCGATTCAGAGTATGGTACTTCAGAAATACGAAGAGATTCTCTGTGAGGTACCGGAAGAACAAATTGAAGAAGTGATTTAAACGTAAGAATGGGCTGTCGTACTAGAAACGAAGCGCAGCTTCCGGAATAACAATGCGGAAACCGTTCCCTTACATTTGTATGACCGTGTGCGTACTTCGGTCTGAAAAGTCTTTCGATTCCGGACACTTTGTGTCCGGCTCTGAAAAGACTTTTCTATCCCTTGTTCGCTGCAATGTCATAGCGCCATGTAAGGGGACGGTTTCCGCTTTCTTTTGTCGATGAAGCTGCACTTTCCTTTCAAAGCGACAGAGTCCCCAGGTTTAGAATGATGAAAAACGCAGATAAAAAAATGTGGGATTAAATAAATCATTTGCCCGGATTTCTTTTTGGGAAAAAGTATGGTATGATACCGAGAGGTTTTGGTGCATATCACATCGTGGATTGTGATTGTTGCTAGGATGTATATTATGCAGAGCAGGGAAATAAAATGAATACAAATAAGATATTTGGACTGGTCTTCAATTTTTTTCGTCATTGGAAAGTGAAGGAAGGCCGGGTTACTTTAATTGAGAAATTGGATACGGGAGGATGCGGAAGTCTTTTTTCCCTCCAGGAGGAGTGCGAGCGGCGGGGACTATCACTTCGTTTTCATGTCATACGTCATTCGGATTATGATGTGAGTCTTAAGAATCTGCCGGGGCTGATTCGATTATTTACTTATAAGGCGTATATGATGGCGACTTCATCTCATATTTTTTTGAATGACAATTTTATGCCTATGGCATATATGAATATGTCACCAGAAACGACGGTGGTGCAGCTGTGGCATGGGATGGGCTCTTTTAAGAAGTTCGGGGGTTCTTCGGAGACGGATCCGGCGGTTTTAAATGAGCTTAAAGAAGCCAATGAGCGGGTGACACATATTCTGGCAAGCTCCGTTCATATAAAAAAGAATTATGCAGAGGCATTTTGTGTGCCGGAGAGCAAGATTGTGACGATCGGCTGCCCGCAGGCAGATGAATATTTTAAGGAAAGAGACAGCAGGGCAGAGAGAGCGGTGCTGGAGGAACGTTATCCGCAACTTAAAGGGAAGAAACTGGTGCTTTATGCCCCTACTTTCCGGGAAGATGAGGAACGAGATAAGGAACTGCTTTCGCATTTTGATTTTGAAGCATTTCAGAAGAGATGCGGGGAAAAATATTGTCTTGGTGTGCGGCTTCATCCACAGATCAAATCGGCTCCTGTGCCGGAGTCAGTGATTGATCTTACCGGATATCCGGATGTGCGGGGACTGCTTCGTATGACCGATGTCCTCATTGCAGATTATTCCTCCATTGCGGTGGAATACGCCCTGTTGGGCCGGCCGATTCTCATTTATGCTTTTGATAAGCAGTGGTATCTGGAACAGGATCGAGGATTTTATTTTGATTATGAAGAGACGGCGCCGGGACCGATTCTCGAGAATATGGAAGAGCTTCTGGATGCGATTGAGAAGAAAAAATGGGATCTTGCAAAGGTGAAAGCATTTGCGGAACTTCATAACGATTATTTTGATGCTAATTCGTCAAAACGGGTGGTAGATTACTATTTTGGAAAAGGAGACACAAAGATGAAAATTATTGCAGGTCTGGGCAATCCGACCGATCAGTATAAAGGTACAAGACATAATGTAGGATTTATGGTTCTCGACAAGCTGGCAGAGGACAGCCGGATCACAGTGAATCAACACAAATTCAAGGCCCTCACCGGCTCCGGTTTCATCGGAGCGGAGAAAGTACTTCTGATGAAGCCGCTTACCTATATGAATTTGAGCGGAGAGAGCATTCGTGCGGCGGCTGATTTCTATAAAGTGGAACCAGAAGATATTCTGATCATTTATGATGATATCAGTCTGGAACCGGGAATGCTGCGTATCCGAAAAAAGGGCAGTGCCGGCGGTCACAACGGGATGAAAAGTATCATCAAACATCTGGGAGCCGATACATTTCCAAGGATACGTGTGGGAATCGGTGGAGAGAAACACCCGAATCAGGATCTTGCCGACTATGTGCTGGGGCATTTTTCCAAAGAGGAATTGACCGAATTGGAAGGAGCCATCGATAAAGCGGCAAAATCGGCAGAACTGTTTGCCATGGATGAGATGGCGGAAGCGATGAACCGCTATAGCGTGGGAAAGAAGAAAAGAGCGAACGTCAAAAAAGAAGAAAATGAGACGGAATCATAAAGAGGTGAAAACGTGGGAGTATTATCAGAACCGCTCCAACGACTGGAGGAGTATCAGCAGATACAGCAGAATATGGCACAGGGCAGATATCCCATTGCCGTGTCCGGCTGCGTGGATTCGCAGAAAGGGCATTTTATTGCCAATCTGGGTGATGCCTTTGCCTGCCGTCTGATCGTGACGTGGAAAGAAGAAAAAGCAAGAGAACTCTACGAAGATCTCAGTTTTTTTGATCGGGGAACCGTCCTGTATCCATCCAAAGATATTTTATTTTACAGTGCAGATGTGCACAGCAACAATACTGTCACGGAGCGAATCCGCATCCTTAAAAAACTGATGGAGGGAGAATCCCTGACAATCGTGCTCGGTCTGGATGTTCTCATGGAGAAAATGGTTCCTCCGGAAGCCTTTCAGGAGGAATGCCTGAAACTGGATTATTCCTCCATCGTGGAGACCGATGCCCTCAAATTAAAGCTGGTGGAAATGGGATACGTGAGCAACGGGCTGGTGGAGGTCCCGGGAGAATTTTCTGTCCGGGGAGATATCGTGGATATTTTTCCACTGACCGAGGACAGCCCGATTCGAATCGAACTCTGGGGAGAAGAAATTGATTCCATCCGGTCTTTTGATGCGGAAAGTCAGCGAAGTATCGAAAATCTTGAAAGCGTCTGTATTTATCCGGCATCGGAAATATTGCTGCCAAAAGAAAGGATTCCGAAGGCAATCCGGAAGATGAAAGAAGAATATCTTGCTCAGGAGCAGGTATTGAAAAAGGATAAAAAACGGCAGGAAAAAGAGCGGCTTCGAAAAATGGTCGTTGCCACGGAAGATGAGCTTTCTTCTCTCGGAACAGCTGTGGGAAGCGAGAACTTGCTCAACTATTTTTACGAAAATACTGCTTCTTTGCTGGATTTTCTTCCCGAAAAAAGCCTGATTTTTCTCGACGAGCCTTACCGGGTAGAGGAAAAAGGCAAAACTTGTGAGCAGGAGTTTTCCATGTCCATGGAAAGCCGCCTGGAGGGAGGCTATGTACTTCCGGGACAGGCGGATCTCATGTACAGTTATGAGGAAATTCTTGCAAAAATCATGGGATGTCCGGTAATCATGCTCAGTACTATGATGGAAAAATATGAACGATTAATGCCGAAATTCCAGTGCAATATCGAGTCCAGATCCATTTATTCCTATAATAATAGCTTTGATCAGCTGATCAAGGACTTAGAACACTGGAAGAAAGAAAAATATCAGATCATGCTCATGTCCTCTTCTGCTACCAGGGCAAGAAGACTGGCGGCAGACATCAGGGAAGAAGGACTTCTCGCTTATTATGCCGAGGATTATGAACGAAAAATCGAGCCTGGAGAGATCATGGTGGCCTGCGGCCGTCTGAACAGTGGGTTTGAATATCCAACCCTTAAATTTGTGGTGCTGTCGGAAAAAGATATTTTCAAAGAACGAAAACAGAAGAATCGCAGGCGAAAAAGTCAGTACAGCGGGCAGAAAATCCGCTCTCTGGCAGAAATTTCTGTTGGAGATTATGTTGTTCATGAGAAATATGGCCTCGGTATCTACCGGGGGATGGAAAAAATAGAGTCTGATGGGATTGCGAAGGATTATATCAATATTGAATACAAGGATTCCAGTAATCTGTTTATTCCGGCTTCTCAGCTGGATCTGATCCAGAAATATGCCAGCATCAGTGCCAAAAAACCGAAATTAAATAAGCTGGGAGGAAATGAATGGGAGAAAACCAAATCCCGCGTGCGCTCTCAGGTGCAGATTGCAGCCAAAGATCTGGTGGAATTATATGCCGAGCGGCAGGCCAGAGAGGGCTATGCCTGCGGACCGGATACCGTATGGCAGACAGAATTTGAAGAGTTATTTCCTTACGAAGAGACGGAAGATCAGCTGAATGCGATTGCAGACACCAAACGGGATATGGAGAGTCACAAGATCATGGATCGTCTGATCTGCGGTGATGTGGGTTACGGAAAGACAGAAGTGGCAATCCGGGCAGCTTTTAAGGCAGTCATGGAAAGCAAACAGGTGGTTTATCTGGTACCGACCACGATTCTGGCCCAACAGCATTACAATTCATTTGTGGAGCGAATGAAGCATTACCCGATTGAGATTCGTATGCTTTCCCGCTTCTGTACGGCAAAAGAAGAGAAGGAAATCCGTGATGGTTTAAAAAAAGGAAAGATCGACATTGTTATCGGAACCCATAAAGTGCTGTCCAAATCCATCCAGTACAAGAGTCTGGGACTTCTCATCATTGACGAGGAACAGCGATTTGGGGTCAAACAGAAGGAAAAGATTAAACAGATGAAAAAAGATGTGGATGTGCTGGCTCTCTCTGCAACGCCGATTCCGCGAACTCTCCATATGAGTCTGGCAGGCATTCGTGACATGAGTGTGCTAGAAATGCCGCCTGTGGACCGGAGAGCGGTGCAGACCTACGTTTTGGAATATAACGAAGAACTGGTGCGGGAAGCCATCGAGAGGGAACTGGCCCGGGGCGGCCAGGTCTATTATGTATACAATCGGGTCAGCAATATCGATTCCGTGGCTGCCGATGTCCAGAAATTGGTTCCCAATGCTGTGGTGGAATTTGCTCACGGTCAGATGGGAGAGCGACAGCTGGAGAAAATCATGTTTTCTTTCATTAACAAAGAAATTGATGTGCTAGTGTCCACTACCATTATCGAGACGGGACTGGACATTTCCAATGCCAACACCATTATCATTCATGATGCGCAGATTTTTGGCCTGTCACAGCTGTATCAGCTTCGTGGCCGGGTAGGCAGATCCAACCGAACCGCCTATGCCTTTTTGATGTACCGGCGAAACAGCATTTTAAAGGAAGAGGCAGAGAAACGACTCAAAGCGATCCGGGAATTTACGGATCTCGGCAGCGGCTTTAAAATCGCCATGCGGGATCTGGAGATTCGTGGTGCCGGCAATCTTCTCGGAGCAGAACAATCCGGACACATGGAATCTGTCGGCTATGATCTTTATTGTAAAATGTTAAATGATGCGGTCATGAACATGAAAGGTGAGAAGAGAGAAGACGATTTCCATACTTCTGTGGATCTTTCCCTCGACGCCTATATTCCGGCATCCTACGTGGGAAATGAAAGCCAGAAACTGGAGCTATACAAGCGGATCGCACTCATTGAAAATCAGGAAGAATATGAGGATATGATGGAAGAACTGACCGACCGTTACGGCGATGTACCGGCTCCGCTGGTTCGTCTGATGGAAGTGGCACTTCTTAAAGAAGAAGCCCATCATGCATGGATCATGTCCATTGAACAAAAAGGAACACAGATTTCCTTTACCATGAATCCCCAGGCCAAGGTAAAAGTAGAAGAAATCGATCCATTTTTGAAACAATACCGCGGAAAAATGAAAATCAAAGCCGAAGCCAACCCGGTATTTCTCTATCAGTCGGGAGATGTGCCGAAAAAAGAGCTGATCGTCATGGTAAAAAATGTAATTTCCCAGATAAATCAATTGCTAGAAAAATAGAAATACGTTATACTATTCTGAAAGAGAACTTACGAGCGTTCGACTTTAGATACAGGAGGTTTAAGATGAAGAACAAAATAACACGTATAGCAGCTATCCTGCTCTCCCTTGCCATGATGGTGGGAATCATGAGTGGCTGCAGCCTTTCCGGAGGAAAGGGAGAGAAGACAAGCAATGGCAATAAAGTTTTATTCAGCTATGACGGAACAGATGTCACCTTGAAGAAAGCATGGATCTATGCCAAGATGACAGCGGCTCAGTACGAATCCTACTACAGCAGTTATTTCGGAGAGAATTTCTGGACCATGGACATGGGTACAGATGACGAAGGCAATGCCATCACATTTGAAGATTACGTGAAAGAACAGGTCATCACTCAGATCAAGCAGATTATCGTGCTGAATAACAAGGCAGAAGAAGTCAAATGTTCCCTCAGCGATGACGATAAAAAACAATGTGAAGAATACGCAAAAGCCTTTGCGGAAGACGAATCCGGCAAAGCCATTCTTGCCGAATGCGGTGCCACAGAAGAAGACATGCAGGAGATTTACGAAGAAAATGCATTGGCATCCAAAGTGCAGGAATACATGATAAAAGAAACCAACACAGAGGTTTCTGACGACGAAGCAAGAAAAACAACCATTTCCCGTGTGGTATTTGCCACCACAAAAACAGACGATGACGGAAATACCGTCGATATGACAGACGATGAGAAAGCCCAGGTTCTTGCTACTGCTCAGAAAGCCCAGGAAGAATTAAAAGGCGGCAAGTCCATCGCAGATATCGCCAAAGAACAGGAATATACGAATACCGATGAAACCTTCGCTGCCGGAGAATCGGAAGAAGGTGAGGCTTTCGAAAAGTTGCTTGCTGGTATGAAAGACGGTGACATTACCCAGGAAGTTCAGGAATGCGAAAACGGTTATGTAATCGCACAGCTCACCGCATACACTGACGCTGATGCTACAGCAGAGAACAAAGAAAGTATCATCGCAGAAAGACAGCAGGAGAAATTTACGGAAGTATACGATGAATGGACGAAAGACCTGGAAGCAGAATGGTCTTATAAAGAGGATGTCGATCAGGATCTTTGGGCAGAATTGGTACTTCATGCGGAAGACAGCACAGCGACAGAAGCGGCAGAGGAAACTGCGCCGGCAGAAGAAGCAACAACGGAAGCTCCGGCCGAGGCGACAACTGCAGCGGAATAACAGGAGGACAGGTATTCACTGCGAACTCTGGTTCGCAGTAGGCTTCGCCTAATATAAAAACAGGGACGTTACCACCTTTGTGCAAGCACAGGTGGCTACGTCCTTTGTTTTTATGCCTGTCTGAATTTGATAAAATGGTCCGTGCTCACAGTCGGCGAAAAAAACTCCATTTCCCGACGGAGTGTCGGCTGGGGTAGAGGCTGCCGTACTAAAATGAAGCACAGCTCCAAGCATAATAATGGAACGGTTTCCGATTTCTTTTATTGGTGAAGCTGTGCTCATTTATTGGGATTGATTCGTTATTATCATTGTTTTGTCATTAATTCATGTTCTTTTACCAGTTCATCGTGTAATGTTACGGAATCCCATACGGCATTATGTTCTGTAAGAGTTGCTTTTAAGTCAATCTTCGGAACATTGTTTTTGGATAAAAGTTTTAGAAATTGATTCAGGCGGGGATTGGAAAATCCGGCGAAAATCAGCATGGAGTCATCGAAGGCAGGGACATCGTCAACCAGATATTCCTGCTGTTGTTCGGAGGATCCAAAGGCGAGAAGTCCCAGAGGAATCCTGTACTGATTTGGTTCAATTGTCCGAATATGAACGCCCATCTGAACAGCAACATATTTGATGGAGTTGCTTATTTTTGAAGTAAAATTATATAATAAAATTGTTTCTTTCATAAAAACCTCCCATAAATATTTGATAAAAGTATGATACAGGGGATATAAAAATAAATCAAGAGAATTGTCGGATAAAGAAATTTGACTGGATAAAACTGTA
>JAQYIU010000085.1 GCA_028721415.1 Lachnospiraceae bacterium
TAGACATAATTGCTGGTCTGATATACTTTGGAAGAAAGAAGTTGGAGAGCTGTGTTTGTAAGAGGACTGCCAAGCTGGCGACCGCTTACATTATTATTGGCGATGGCAATAATCGCATTCTTTCCATTTGTCAGATCCTGCAAAACCACTTCATAATCTGGGCCAAGAGCCTTTCCTAAAAAATCAACAATAATCTTGTATTGTTCCAGAATAATTTGTTTCATTTGGTTTCCTCATTTCAAAAATATACTGATAATATGATTATCGCATGCTTAAAGGAAAATAGCAACAAAAAATTTTTGCTATGAAAAATTTTTTGCAAATAAATTTTTTTGCAAAAATTTTTGATAAATGAGGATTACGGTTTCTTTTTTATAACTCCATCGCCTGATAGAATTCTTTGATTTTTTCGCAGACTCCCTGTAACTGCTGTGCACGGCATCCGAGAAGTCGAACCGCAAGATCTCCTTCCATTAAAGAAGTAACGCCGCCTGTAAAAGGAAGGGACGATTCCGATTCTTCCTCTTCCAATAAAGCCCATATCTGATCTCTCAGTTTATCCTGTTTTTCCGGAATTCCGGAGGAGGAGAGAAAGATATTGGCCAGATGGGTATATCCTTCATACATTCCAAGACTCTCCATCGGCATGCGTTCCGGTTCGTAGAGTGTATTGTCCCGATAAATCAGTTTGTGATTTCTTCGGATTTCAACTCTGGAGGAAAAGCGGTGGAAAGAAAATCGTTCCTGATGAGCAACTCGGCCGCAGGAAATGATTTCTACCATAAAATAGCGAGAACTCATGTCTTCAAGGTCAATTTTCATGACGTTTTCAAAGCTGGATTGACCAAAAGGAATGACCGGCTGTGGATAATAATAAAATGTCCCGTTCTTTTCAACCGTAGCAGAAATTGTTCTTGTTGCTTTTCCATGTTCCATTTTATGTATTTTATCAAAAGACTGAGAGAGCATTTCCAGTTCGGCATCCGATTTGATGAGGAAAGAAAATTCCTGATGATCTCCCTCCATGATTCCTGCTGAAGCACAAAGAGGCATCACCTGTATTCCGCCGTTTTGCTTTCGAAATGGCGTCATGATTTTATAAGGAGCAGTAAAGAAAACGTCACCTAAAACTGTCTGATGCTCTTTTGATTCAGCCACCAGTTGAAGTCGGGATATTTTACCAAATTGATTTTTCATGATGCTACATTCCTTCTAAAAGAACATCCGATTGTATCCATGATACAACGGTATCTACATTTTCTCCTTCACGGATATTCGTGAACACAAAAGGCCGGTTTCCACGCATTTTTCTGGAATCTCTGTCCATCACTTCCAGACTGGCACCCACATAAGGTGCAAGATCAATTTTGTTGATGACTAAAAGATCAGAACGGGTAATACCAGGCCCACCTTTCCTTGGAATTTTATCACCCTCAGCTACGTCTATAACAAAGATCGTTGCGTCCACCAGCTCAGGGCTGAAAGTTGCAGAAAGGTTATCCCCTCCGCTTTCAATAAACAGAATTTCGATATCCGGGAAACGTTTCATCATTTCATCTACGGCTTCCAGATTCATGGAGGCGTCTTCCCGAATGGCAGTATGCGGGCAGCCGCCTGTTTCGACACCTATAATTCGTTCTAATGGAAGAACACTGTTTTTTGCCAGAAATTCGGCATCTTCCTTTGTGTATATATCGTTTGTGATTACACCGATACTGTATTTTTCGGCCATTTTTCGGGAGAGAGCCTCAATCAGTGCAGTTTTGCCGGAACCAACCGGACCGGCAACTCCAATCTTAACATATGCCATTTTTGTTACCTCTTTTTTATTACAAATTAAGACATGTAAAGTCTTGAGTATAGTTTTTCATGCTGGATACCTCTCACATCAAAGCCAGGAGCAGACAAACATAAAGAATCAATAGTTTCATTGCTGATGTTTTCCAGAATTTCATCTAACAGATCAAAGCAGCTACTTAAGAGCCGTTGCCCTGCTGTCTGACTTAAGGGAATGGTTTTTACACAATTGGTTACCATGGCAGAAGTTTGTGCATACAGATAATGTGACAATGTATCTTTCAGGGGAATTCCCAGGGATGCACAAAAGACTCCATAAACAATACATTGATTAACAGACTCATTTTGTCTCGATTCCATATATTGATGTAGGATATTATTTTCTTTTAAAGGAAGAGGAAGGGTTCGGATTGTTTTTATAAAACGAGAACCCATTTTTCTGGAAGCTTCCCGTTGCTCCATGGGAATACGGGAAGCTGTCATGATTTCTTCCAGCTCATTAAGAGCGGTAATATTTTCTGCCAAAGCGTATTCATAAGCCAGTTTGGCACCTAAAATTTCTGTATAAGCAAGATTCCACTCTAGTTTATGGTGAAGATACCATGCCGCACTTTCCGTATCATGAACGATTCCTTTTTGAATGTATGTTTCCAATCCCTGAGAATGGGAATAAGCACCGATAGGGAATAAGGCATCATTGACTTGTAAAAGGAAATAATGATGATCTGACATTGGAACTCCTCCCGTTTAATGATGATGGTTATGAATCGATGCAGAAATTCTCTGGTCAAAATCTAGTTTTGCTGTTTCTTTTTCCGCCTTTACTCCATGAATTTTTTGGAGCATCACGAGCATTGGTTCATTATATATGGTGATGAATGTATTTTCCGCTCCCCAAAAGAGGGGAGCGTGTCGGTTACCGATCTCATAGCAGACTTTTGCGGCCATTTTTTCATGTCCGGGCAGAAGAAAAATACGGATAATCTCACAGGGGGGAGTATTTACAACAATCAGAGTTGTTTCATCTTCATAAATGACATCGCCTTGTACCAGACCGGTTGTCAAAACCGAATCGTCCATGCGGATTCCGATTTCCGTTCCGTGATCCGTTGTTTTTTTATGTATTTTTTTAAAAGCTTCATGCCATTCGATATCAACATATTCTACCGATTTTTTTGACATATCAAAATCATGAAGTTTTCCGATTACTTTTTCACATAACATAGTTATTGCCTCTTTTCCGATTCATAAATTGAAATCATCTTCTTACCAGAGATTTAAGAGAAGAAGAACACCTGGAATCCAGGCAGTCACAATTCCTTCAAATATCTGAAGAACAGGAACAAATTTCCCAAGTTTTTTGCCAAGAATATCTTCGACAAAAGCGGTTCCCCATAAAATTGCTCAGAGATACCAGATGGCTGCCCAGCGGATATCCGGGCTGATTCCCAGGGCCTCACAACCAAGGAATCCTTCCATTGTTCCGAAGATCACTGCATTGATTGCAACGAACGTAGAAAACCAAGCAAAGGGAATCGGGCTTAAATCCAGCCATTTGTTTATCGCTACAAACAGGTAGGTGAAGCAGAACAAAAGTCCTGTACCGGCAGCGTAAAAATTTCCTTGTATCAGATTCGCAAAATTGATAAAAAGGGAAAGACCTCCTGTAAAAATATTCATGATTGCTGCAGATCTTCCATCCACTTTATAGAGGGTACATATCCCGTTATTGATTAATACGATACCGACAAATAATAAACATACTCCTAACATAAATTCCTCCTTCTAGAACAGGCTGTATAATTGAGTCAATGGGAGTTTTTCCGCAGGTTTTGAGGTGATTACTTCACCGTTTACGGTAACCTCATATGTTTCCGGATCTACCGTGATCGTTGGTGTAGAGTTGTTATATACCATGTCTTTTTTCGTGATAGTACGACAGTTTTTCACAGGAAGAACTATTTTATCAAGTACATATTTTTCTTTAATATTTTCTTCCATGGCAGCTTTGGAGACGAAAGTGATACACGCCTCATTTTTTGCTTTTCCGTGAGCCGCAAACATCGGTTGATATAACACTGGCTGTGTGGTCGGGATGGATGCGTTGGCATCTCCCATTTTGGAAGCCAGAATCATACCACCTTTGATGATCATATCTGGTTTCACTCCAAAAAAGGCGGGGTTCCATAATACCAGATCAGCATATTTTCCCTCTTCCACAGAGCCGACATAATCGGCAATCCCATGGGTCAGTGCCGGATTGATGGTATATTTTGCAATATAACGTTTTACACGGAAGTTGTCATTTCCGTGTCCTTCGTCTTCCGGAAGAGCACCGCGCTCGTTTTTCATTTTGCTGGCAGTCTGCCAGGTTCTTGTGATGACTTCGCCGACACGTCCCATGGCCTGAGAATCGGAACTCATCATACTGAAAATTCCCATGTCATGGAGGACATCCTCTGCGGCAATGGTTTCCGGACGAATCCGGGAATCGGCAAAAGCTACATCTTCCGGAATTTTTTTGTCAAGATGATGGCAGACCATCAGCATATCGAGATGTTCATCCAGCGTATTGATGGTATAAGGCATAGTTGGATTGGTGGAGGAAGGCAGTACATTGGCTGCGGCTGCTGCACTGATAATATCCGGTGCATGACCGCCACCGGCACCTTCTGTATGATAAGTATGAATGGTACGGCCACCGATGGCTGCTAAAGTATCTTCTACACAGCCCCCTTCATTTAAGGTGTCAGTGTGAATGGCCACCTGAACGTCATATTCATCAGCAACGTTCAGACAATGGTTGATAACAGCCGGGGTAGAACCCCAGTCTTCGTGTATTTTCAGTCCCATTGCACCTGCTTTTACCTGTTCAATTAACGGAGCCTCATCGGAACAGTTTCCCTTTCCAAGAAAACCGAGATTCATCGGATATTCTTCTGCCGCTTTTAACATCATTTTAAGATTCCACGATCCCGGAGTACAGGTTGTGGCATTGGTTCCGTCTGCCGGGCCGGTTCCTCCACCGATCATTGTGGTTACACCACTGTAGAGGGCACAATTGATTTGTTGTGGGCTGATGAAATGGATATGGGTATCGATTCCGCCGGCAGTGACAATGAGATTTTCTCCAGCCAATGCTTCTGTTGAAGCTCCCACAGTCATTCCCGGAGTGACTCCGTCCATAATGTCCGGGTTTCCGGCTTTTCCGATGCCCTTAATGAGCCCATCTTTAATACCAATATCCGCTTTAATGATTCCGGTAGAATCGATGATCAGGGCATTGGTTATGACGAGATCAAGGTCTCCATCCTTACTGCAGGTTTTCACAGATTGTCCCATACCATCGCGAATGGTTTTTCCACCACCAATTTTATTTCATCTCCATAAGTCGTATAGTCTTTTCCACTTCAATAATGAGATCTGTATCCGCCAGACGAACTTTATCTCTGGTTGTCGGACCATACATTGCAGCATATTTATCTCCAGAAATTTTTACACTCATAGTATCCCTCCTTAAAGAAATCCTTTTAATTTCGCTTGTTCCATTGCTGTGGCCTTCGTATCATCAGAAGCCTGTCCACAGGTCAGATCATTCAGTCCAAAAACACGCTGACGGCCACCAAGGGCAGTGAGAGTTACGGTTTTTTCTTCGCCTGGTTCAAAACGCACACTGGTTCCGGAAGGAATATCCAAATGATAACCATATGTTTTTTCTCTGTCAAAAGACAGACATTTATTTACCTCAAAAAAATGATAGTGAGAACCGACCTGAACTGGACGGTCACCGGTATTGGAAACCGTAATTTCCAGTGTCTGTTTGCCTTCATTTAAAATAATATCCCGGTTAGCTGGTATAATTTCGCCAATTTTCATCATGTCACACTCCTGTCTGATTAAAATAATTCATGAGATTCTAAAGTGATTATTGGATTGGATTATGTACGGTCACAAGCTTTGTACCATCTGGGAAGGTGGCTTCCACCTGAACTTCATCAATCATATCAGCGACACCATCCATTACATCTTCTTTGGTAAGAATTTTTGTGCCAAGCTGCATTAATTCCACAACAGTTTTTCCATCTCTGGCAAGTTCAAGCAGTTCGGAGCTGATATAAGCCAGAGCTTCCGGATAATTTAACTTTAATCCCCGTTCTTTTCTTTCTTTAGCAAGATTTCCTGCCATATGAAGCATTAGTTTTTCCTGTTCTTTTGGATTAAGGTGCATAATACTCCTCCTTTTCAATTTTTTTCTGTGTTTTAAATGAAAAAAGAAAAAGCAGACAAATGGAGAAACAAAGACTCCATTGTCTGCCTGTTTTTCGTTCTTCAAAGGTTTGCTTTTTCGAATAAAATTATACGAGAGGTGCAGTTAGAAGTCAATAACTCAAAAAGGAATTTTTCCATTTCTTTACAATCTCAATATTTCACCTTAAAAATCTTCAGTTTTTGAAGAAATATCGGTTTTCCCTTGACAAAAACCTCGTTCTGTGTAATTTTTGTAAAGTAAAAAATAAGAAAATCAGGAGGAGAATCCTATGCATATGGCGGATGCCTTGGTTACACCCGCAGTGGGAACTGCAATGTACGCAGTGTCATCGGTGGCGGCTCTGTATTCAGTAAAAAAAATAAAATTAGAAGATGATCCGAAAAAAATTCCGGTTATGGGAGTGATGGGAGCTTTTGTCTTTGCGTCTCAGATGTTTAACTTTACCATTCCCGGAACCGGTTCCAGCGGTCATCTGTGCGGAGGAATGATGCTTACAGCGCTTTTGGGTCCTTATGAAGCCTTTCTTACGATGATTGCGATTCTACTGATTCAATGTCTTATGTTTGCCGATGGTGGTTTGCTGGCTTTGGGATGTAATATCTGGAATATGGCCTTTTATGGTTGTTTTCTTGGATATTTTCTCATATGGAAACCGATAATGAAGAAGAAAATGTCGAAAAATCGTATTGTAATCGCTTCTATTTTAGGATGTGTTTTGACTCTGCAATTCGGAGCTTTTTCAGTGACTTTGGAGACCTTGTTATCCGGTGTGACAGCTTTGCCGTTTTCCTTATTTGTGGGAACTATGCAGCCGATTCATCTGGCAATCGGTTTTGTGGAGGGATTGATCACGGCAGCTGTCTTACTATTCGTCTATACATGCAGACCGGAACTGTTAGAGTGTTATGAAAGGGAAGAAGAATCTTCAAAATATTCTTTCAGAAAAATTCTGGTGGTTCTATCTCTCTGTGTCCTTATCATTGGAGGTGGACTTTCCCTGTTAGCTTCCAATAATCCTGACGGGTTAGAGTGGTCTATGGAACGACTGACGGGAGATACCGAATTGGAAGAGAAGAGTTCTGCCGGTATATGGCTGGAAAAGGTACAGGAAAAAACAGCCATTTTTCCTGATTATAGTTTTAAAAAATCAGATTTCGTAATGGGAACTTCTGTTTCTGGAATTGCCGGTTCTGTGCTTGTAGTTATTCTTTGTATTGGTGGATGCTATATTTTTAAGTTATTTCATAAAAAAACAAAGAAAAAACACACGGATATAACTTCGGTTTAGAAAGAAGTATTTTAAATATGAGTAAGATAAATAGTGCTGTTCGTGAAATTCACAGGATAGATGAAATTGCTTTAAAGGATACCTGGCTTGTTGGCCTTCATCCTTTGATTAAGGTGTTGGTGACCATAATATATATTGTATTTACCGTTTCATTTTCACAGTTTCAGCTGGAGAAATTACTTTTAATGATCCTATATCCGGCAATTTTGTTTATTTTGGGTGAGGTATCTTTCAGAGAGGGTATTAAAAGACTTCGAATCATTCTGCCCCTTGTTTGCCTGATTGGAATTTTCAACCCAATCTTTGACAAGAGAGAAGTTTTCATTTTCTCAGATTTTGTGGTGACATCCGGGATGATTTCCATGATCACTTTGATGATAAAAGGAGTTTTATGCGTTCTTGCTTCCTATTTGCTCATTGCGACAACCAGAATTGAGAAAATCTGTTACGGGCTCAGGCAAATTCACATGCCGGCAGTATTAGTCACTCAGATTTTACTTACCTATCGCTATCTTTCCCTGCTTTTGTCGGAAGCCGGGAAAACCTGGCAGGCTTATTCCCTTCGGGCCCCTGGGCAAAAGGGAGTTCATGTAAAAGCCTGGGGGTCCCTTCTGGGAGGATTACTGTTAAGAAGTATGGACAGGGCATCGGCTCTCTATGAGAGTATGACTCTGCGAGGATACCAGGGAGAGTTCCATTATAGTAATACGATTACAATGAGATGGAAAGATGTGGTGTACCTTATTATCTGGTGTTTTATTTTTCTTGTGATAAAATATATATAAATGAAGCGTATTCCTGTTACATACTATTACATATTTCTAGAAGAAATTTTTGATATTTATGGAGAATATATATTATTATGAGTCATATACGTATTGATCTTGAGCAAGTATCTTTTGGATACGAAAAGGAACAGACAATTTTAAAAAAAATTTCATTTTCCGTAAAAGAGCATGAAACGGTAGGTTTAATCGGAGCAAATGGAGCAGGTAAATCCACATTGCTGAAATTGATTGTCGGATTATATTTAAATTTTTCCGGCTCAATTCGTGTGGAAGATATCCCGGTGGAAAAAAGAACTTTATCCAAAATACGGGAAAGAATCGGCTATGTTTTTCAGGATTCGGAAAGTCAGCTTTTTATGCCGACGGTTTACGAAGATGTTGCTTTTGCACCGAGAAACTATGGCTTGTCGGAGGAAGAGGTTGACCGGAGGGTGAAAGAAGCCCTGGAAGCCGTTCAGATCATGCATTTAAAAGACAAGCCTATTTACAAAATGTCTGGTGGGGAGAAAAAGCTGGCATCAATTGCCACAATTCTTTCCATGACACCGGATATTATTTTGATGGATGAGCCGACAATTGCCCTCGACCCGAAAAACAGAAGAAACCTGATTCAGATTCTGAACCAATTTGATCATTTGAAAATTATTGCTTCCCATGATCTGGATATGGTCCTCGATACCTGCAGTCGTGTTATTTTACTTGCTGACGGTCAGATCATCGCCGATGGAAAGACAGAAGATATTTTGACGAATCAAAAATTGCTGGAAGAAAATAGCCTGGAATTACCGCTTCGTTATCAATTTACATAATTTTCATACATTTTTTACTTCGTTGTGATAGATAATTTTTTTTCTTTGAACTAAACTATTTATGGATGAATAGAAATTAACATGAAAAAAGTTTGGGAGAAAAACATGGATACATTAAGAAGTAAAAAAGGATTTATTTGTGATATGGACGGTGTCATCTATCATGGAAACCGTCTGCTTGACGGAGTAAAAGAATTTGTAGACTGGCTTTACAAAGAGGAAAAGAGTTTTCTGTTTCTCACCAATGCTAGTTCCCGTTCTCCAAGAGAATTAAAGAATAAACTGGCCAGGTTAGGTCTGGATATCGGAGAAGAACATTTTTATACCAGTGCTTTGGCCACTGCAAAGTTTCTGCAGAGTCAGGCACCGGGATGCAGTGCTTATGTAATCGGAGATCATGGCCTTTACAATGCCCTTTACGATGCAGGAATCACGATTAATGAGGTGGATCCGGAATACGTTGTGGTAGGAGAAACTACCGATTATAACTACGAACATATTTTGCGTGCCATGAATTTAGTCAATCAAGGTGCAAGGCTGATTGCCACAAACACCGATATCACCGGGCCTGTAGAAGGTGGAATCGCACCGGCCTGCCGTGCTTTTGTGGCTCCAATTGAAGCGACTACCGGGAAAAAAGCTTATTATGTCGGAAAACCAAATCCATTGATGATGCGGACAGGCCTGCAGATCCTTGGAGTCCATTCTCAGGATGCGGTGATGATCGGTGACCGTATGGATACAGATATCATTGCCGGGATTGAGACAGGGCTTGATACCGCTCTTGTATTATCAGGTGTATCCTCCAGAGAGACGATCCGCCAGTTCCCATATCAGCCAAGATTGGTATTAAATGGAGTAGGAGATATTCCGATGCAGTTGGAAGATTAATACAAAATCAATACAAATGAATTAAATTTGTAATTTCTATATATTATATTAAAGAGAAAAAAGGTCATTTACCATAATGGAGGTAGATGGCCTTTGTGTGATGATTGGAGAAAAAATGATATACACAGGATATGAACTATTATGGCTGTTTTTTGTCTATTCCTTTTTTGGGATGGATTTTTGAGACAGCGACAGCAGCTTTAAAGAAAAAACGATTTATTAACCGGGGGCTTGTAAATGGCGACATCTGGATGAGTAGGAGCAGTCTGGTGTGGGGCCGTTCAGTATCGTCTGGGGATTTGCCATAGCAGCAGCAACTCTTTTGCTGGATAAATATAAAGGACGTTCTGACCATTTTCTATTCTTCTTTGGAACGTTCTTGGGAGGACTTTACGAATATATCTGCAGCGTCATGACAGAACTTGTCTTTGGAAAAGTGTTCTGGGATTACAGTCAGATTCCTTTCAATCTGGGCGGTCGAATCAATCTTCTTTACTGTTTTTTCTGGGGAATTGCTGCTGTGGTTTGGATAAAAGGTCTTTACCCGATTCTTTCTCGATGGATTGAAAAAATTCCGATGAAATGGGGCAAAATTATCACCTGGTTTCTTATTGTTTTTATGTCGGTTAACATGGCGGTATCTGCTCTGGCCTTGATTCGCAGTGACCAGAGAGCGGGTGGGATTCCGGCACAGGAAAGCTGGCAGAAGATGATGGATCAACATTTCAATGATGAAAAATTAAAGAAAATTTATCCCAATGCATTAAATGTTGATTAGATTACCGATAATAATGAAAAAATAACTGGAGGAATCATCTTGAACACAGGGTATCATTATGAGGTTTATGAACTTTTAAAAACTTTATATCGTAAGCAGAATGTGTTGAAAATGAAGGAATACATTCAACATGCTAATGTGACAACCTTTGAGCATTGTATCAGTGTTGCCATTTTATCCTATGTATGGGCTGAAAAGCTTCATCTTCCGGTTGATAAACAATTGCTGGTGACAGGAGCCTTTCTCCATGATTTTTATCTTTATGACTGGCATGCAAAAGATCATGGGAGATGGCATGGATTTCGTCATCCTGCCATTGCAAAAAAGAATGCGCAGGAAATTCTTCACCAACCGGAAGAAGTGACGGAAATCATCCGAACCCATATGTGGCCCCTGACATTTCGTAATTACCCAACCTCTCTGGAAGGATGGATCGTATGTTTTGCTGATAAAGCGGTAACTGTCTGGGAAGTTTTCCGAAATCTGTGAAGATAATTGAATAGAATTAGATAAAGAGTCAGGAAAAATAATCTATCCTGACCTCTTTTTTGACTAAAATAAAGAAACTATAAAGATTTAATTAAGATAAAATAAAAATAAATAAAATAAGATAAAGAAACTATAAAGATTTTTGCCGGATTTCCTTGTAGCACACATAATTTCGAGGTATAATCAATTTTATGATATAGGCATTGCCTTATATTATATGGGAGGAAATCATATGTTTTTTAAAAAAAGTCCGGAAAAAAAGGGCCTGAAAATTATTATTGTAGGTTGTGGAAAAGTTGGAATGACACTGGTAGAGCAGCTTTCCAAAGAGGGACATGACATTACAATTATCGATAAAAATGCTACCAGAGTACAGGAGATTGCAGGTCTATATGATATTATGGGAATGGCCGGAAACGGCGCCAGCTACAGCGTGCAGATGGAGGCCGGAATTGAGAATACAGATTTGATTATTGCTGTGACGGAATCTGATGAGTTAAATCTTCTTTGTTGCACCGTAGCCAAACGAGTCGGTAACTGTGCGGCAATCGCCAGAGTACGAACCCCGGATTATAGTACGGAGGTCAGCTATTTAAGAGAAAAACTTGGCCTTGCCATGATTATTAATCCGGAGATGGAAGCGGCAAGAGAAGCGGCAAGGATTTTATATCTTCCAACAGCATTGGAGGCGCATACCTTTGCTCACGGCCAGGCAGAAATCATCAAATTTATTATTCCTGAAAATAATGTGTTAGACGGCATGACCATCGCTCATCTTGGAAAGAATATTGCGACGAATGTCCTTGTCTGCGCCATAGAAAGAGACGGAAAAGTTTATATTCCGGATGGAAATTTCCGGATGCAGAAAGGGGATCATATATCTTTTGTCGCATCCAGAAAGGTGACAAAAAGTTTTTTGGAAAATATTGGATTTAAAACCAGTCAGGTCAAAAACTGCATGATTATCGGCGGCGGAAAGGCTGCATTTTATCTTGCAAAACAACTCATTCATATGGGAATTTCCGTGAAGATCATCGAGCAGAATAAAGAGCGTTGTGAAGAATTGAGTATTCTGTTGCCAAAGGCGATTATCATTAATGGAGACGGAACAGATCAGGAGCTTCTGGAAGAAGAAGGTCTCTCTTACGTAGAATCCTTCATACCTTTGACAGGAATTGATGAAGAAAATATTCTTCTGACTCTCCACGCAAGACAGGTATCTTCTGCAAAAGTGATCACAAAGATAAACCGTATTACTTTTAAAGATGTCATAAGTAAGCTTGATCTGGGAAGTGTAATCTATCCGAGATATATCACATCGGAAGCGATCATTGCCTATGTACGAGCAAAAAAAGACTCCATGGACAGTAATATAGAAACTTTGTACCATATGTTTGATTCAAGAGTAGAAGCCATTGAATTCCGTGTGAACGAATCTTCTAACGTGACAGATATCCCGCTTATGGATCTTTCCCTGAAAAAAGATCTGTTGATTTCCTTTATTAACAGAGACGGAGAAATTATTATTCCAACCGGTCAGGATTGCATCAAGGTTGGGGATACCGTAATGATTGTCACTACACACACGGGATTTGATGATATTCAGGATATCATGGCATAGCGGAGGTAAGAAGAATGAATAGTTCAATGGTTCGTTATGTACTTGGTTGTGTGTTGAAAATTGAAGGAGTTCTGCTTCTTTTGCCATTCCTGGTTGGTGTGATCTATCAGGAGAAGGAGGCTGTGGTCTATCTGATGGTTGCCCTCTTTTGCTGGCTGGTAGGTTTTATTATGACCCTTCGCAGACCGAAAAGAGACGTTTTCTATTTAAAAGAAGGTTGTGTGGCAACGTCTTTAAGCTGGATATTCATGAGTTTGATGGGCTGTCTTCCCTTTTATTTTACAAGAGAGATTCAAAGTTTTACGGATGCGCTGTTTGAGACCATTTCCGGTTTTACTACAACGGGAGCCAGTATTTTATCGGAAGTAGAATCTTTATCTCATTGCACCACTTTTTGGCGATGTTTTACTCACTGGATCGGTGGGATGGGTGTTCTGGTATTCTTGCTGGCGGTTATTCCTTTAAGCGGTGGTTCCAACATCAACCTGATGCGGGCGGAGAGCCCGGGTCCTTCCGTGGGAAAACTGGTTCCAAAAATCAAATATACTGCGCAGATTTTATATCTGATTTATATTGGACTTACTGTTTTGGAAATCATTTTCCTTTTAGTAGGAAAAGTTCCATTTTTTGAAGCTTTGAATATTTCTTTCGGAACAGCGGGAACCGGGGGGTTCGGCATAAAAAACGACAGTATTGCCGGGTATTCGGTTTTCGTCCAATGGATCGTCACCATTTTCATGATTTTATTTGGAATTAATTTTAATGCCTATTATTTAGTTTTATTCCGTAAATTTAAAAAGGCATTCAGTATCGAAGAAGTTAAATACTACCTGTTGATTATTCTTATAGCTGTGGGAATCATCAGCTACAATCTGATTCAGGCATCTCTCGGTGTCTTTGATGCGGTGACAAAAGCAGCGTTTCAGGTGGCATCCATCATTACTACAACAGGGTTTTCCACGACGGATTTTAATACCTGGGCCGAGAGTAGTAAGACGATTCTTGTTTTATTGATGTTTATTGGAGCTTGTGCTGGCAGTACCGGCGGCGGAATCAAGGTTTCCCGTTTTGTAATATTAGTGAAGACAGTAAAAAAAGAGCTGAATTCTTACATCCATCCAAAGAGCATCAAAAAGATCAAAGTCGATGGAAATCCTGTGGAACATGAGGTAGTAAGATCTGTTAATGTATATTTTATTACATTTATGATTATCTTTGCTGCTTCTGTATTTCTCATTTCATTAGAAGGTAATGATCTTATTACCAATTTTACTGCTGTTGCAGCAACGATCAATAACATTGGACCTGGTCTTGAACTGGTAGGACCGATGGAGAACTTTGGATTCTTACCGGCATTATCAAAGTATGTACTGATGTTTGATATGTTGGCAGGACGATTGGAACTCTTTCCGCTTCTGATATTGTTCCATCCGGCAATATGGAAAGACACAATGAAACAGAAAATGGAACTGCGAAAAAGAAGCAAAGTATAAAATTTCATAAAAACAAAGAGGATTGGTATACTAATGGTGTATCCGATGAGACTTCATCAGAAACATGAATGGAATATCAGTCCTTTTTCTATATACACTTTTTTGAGAATTTCTCTCGGTTAAAGGACTTGACCTTTCATAAAAGATAGTCTAAACTAACTGTCGTTAGAAGAAAACAACCTAATGTAGCTTCTCATTGAAATGAAAGGAGAATTATGAGCCGGGAAATTCTTGAAATCGTACAAAAAATGAATCCAAAAGCCCTGGAAACTCAATTTATTTTACAGTGTGCACCTTTAATTGCCGGATTGAAACCATCTAACCTTTTGATCGTATCCAGGGGAAATGAAAAAAATGTCCGAAGAATCTTAAAAGGAACCTTTCTTTCTTTCGTCATTTTAGCACGAATGGAAGAAAAAACTACCATGTTGATCTATGATCCTTTATTATTGGAGCAGTATTTTGCCCGGGATAATGTTCGGCTGTTTCTTGAGGAACTGGGACATCAGGGAAAAGATCTTTCGGAACTGATTAGGGAGGTTCAGAGCAGATATGAAGCATATGCCAACAAAAAAGGAAAATTCCCCCATGAACTGGGATTGTTATTGGGATATCCTGTAGAAGATGTCAGGGGATATATGATTCATAAAGGCAAAAATGCTCTTTGTACCGGTTACTGGCAGGTATATGAGAATCCGGCGGAGAAAAAAACAATTTTTCGTAGATATGAGGAGACAAAAGAAAAATTTATTCGTTTATTTTCTGATGGAACTGGGTTAAAAGAACTTCTTGCAACTCCAAAATACTATTATAATTGCTAATCGATTACAGGAGGAGAACATAATCATGGAAAAAGTATTTGTTGTATATTGGTCTCAGACAGGAAACACACAGGCAATGGCAGAGGCAATCGGCGAAGGAATCGCAGCAGCTGGTAAGGAATCAGTGGTCACAGAAGTTGGAAATATCTCCGCCGCTGAATTAAAAAATGAAAAAGTTTTTGCTCTCGGGTGCCCGGCCATGGGAGCTGAAGTTTTAGAAGAGATGGAAATGGAACCTTTTGTGGAAGAAGTCGAGGGTATTGCAAAAGGAAAAACCATTGCTCTTTTTGGATCTTACGGCTGGGGAGATGGACAGTGGATGAGAGACTGGGAAGAAAGAATGATTGCTGCCGGTGCTGTTGTATTAAATGGGGAAGGGCTCATCTGCCAGGAAATACCTGATGACGGAGCCCTTGAGGAATGCAGGGAAATTGGAAAACAACTGGCTGGAATGTAAGATTCTAATTTAAGAATCAAGAAACCGTTTTATTTCATCGATCTGAGGTAAAACGGTTTCTCTTCCGATATCATAGACTTCCTTCAGCTTATCTGGGTTTTTTTCAATTTTTCCAATCTGTAATTTTTCTTTGGGGCGAATTACGAAAAGCTTGCCCTGTTTTTCCTGTTCTTTGATATAGGATAGAGTCTCATTATAGACAAAATGGCGGTTTTCCATTGCTTCTACCAATTTTGGATATTTCCGGTAAGTCATACGTATAAGTGGCATCAGGCTGTTTTTCTTTTTTATATAATTTTCAGGCTGTGTGAGCACCACAACATTTTTATCATAACCGATTTTTTCAAAATATTTCACAGGAACCGAGTCAGACATTCCTCCATCAAGAAGCTTTTGACCGTTTATCTCCACGATACGAGAGACGATTGGCATAGAGGCAGAAGCCCGAATCCAGTCAAAAGCCGGTTCGTTTCTTCCTTCATATTTGTGATATACAGGCTGTCCTGTTTCTACATCCGTACAGACAACATAAAATTCCATGGGATTGCTTTCATATGTATCAAAATCAAATACATCATATTTCAGGGGTACTTCACCGTAGGCAAACTCTGCGTTATATAGATTACCGGTTTTTATTAGACTTTGGATTCCGGAATATCTTTTATCTCTGCAAAATTTCATGTTATAGCGAATTGCTCTTCCAATCTGTTTTGATTTATAATTGCATCCAAAAGCAGCACCGGCAGATACCCCGATGGCTCCATCATATTCAATTTCATTTTCCATCATCATATCAATGACACCGGCGGTAAACATACCTCGCATGGCACCGCCTTCCAATATTAATCCTTTTTTCAATTTATTCACTTCCTGATTTTAATTTTTAGTAAGATATAAAATATGTGTTATCAGATTTTAACATTATAAAATTATTTCACGAAGATGTCAAAGAATTTATAATTGACATAAATTTACATTTGGAATATAATATTCCTGAATATAGGATATGATTATATAGAAAGAAGAGATAATATGAGTTTGAATGATACACCTTCTGGTGAGAGGATACATATTGGTTTTTTTGGAAGAAGAAATGCGGGCAAGTCCAGTGTGGTCAATGCGGTGACTGGGCAGGAGTTGGCTGTAGTTTCTGATACAAAAGGGACAACGACCGATCCGGTAAAGAAAGCGATGGAACTACTCCCTATCGGGCCAGTCATGGTGATTGATACTCCTGGTTTTGACGATGTTGGTGCTCTGGGAGAGCAAAGGGTAAAAAAGACAAAACAAATATTAAACCGAACAGATGTCGCGGTTCTGACCATTGACGCAATGGAAGGATTGCAGCAATGTGATCATGAGTTGATTGCTATTTTTAAGGAAAAACAAATTCCGTTTCTTTTAGTTTACAATAAGATGGATCTTCTGGAGAGGATTCCTGAGGAAAAAGAAGGGGAGATTTACGTCAGTGCTCTGAAACAGGAGCGGATTTATGAGTTGAAGGAGCGGATAGCTTCCATTGCCAGAGTAGCGGATAATAGGTTACAGCTTGTGGGAGATTTGATTCACCCCTCTGATCTCGTGATACTTGTTATCCCCATTGATAAAGCAGCACCCAAAGGGCGTCTGATATTGCCGCAGCAACAGGTGATTCGGGATGTTTTGGAGGCGGATGGAGCCGCCATCTGTGTCAAGGAATATGAACTGAGAGATGTTCTTGACAGACTGGGAACTGTACCGGCAATGGTCATCACGGATAGTCAGGTATTTGCCAAGGTTTCTGCAGATGTGCCGGCGTCAATTCCGCTTACCTCCTTTTCCATCCTGATGGCTCGTTATAAAGGATTACTGGATACAGCAGTGGAAGGAGTAACTGCCATAGATTCTCTGAAAGATGGAGATAAGATTCTTATCGCAGAGGGATGTACCCATCACAGACAATGTGATGATATCGGCAGTGTGAAAATACCAAGATGGCTGAGAAATTATACTGGAAAAACACTGGAGATTGAGACCTGCTCCGGTCAGAGTTTTCCGGAAGATTTATCTTCATATGCACTGGTGATTCATTGTGGTGGATGTATGCTCAATGAGAGAGAGGTACGTTATCGAATGAAATGTGCCAAAGATCAGGGAATTCCGATTACAAATTATGGTATTGCCATTGCATTTATGCAGGGTATTTTGAAACGAAGTATTCAGATGTTTCCTCATCTTTCTTCTTTATTTCAGGAGAATGATGATAGGAGATTGATAGTATCCCGTTAAAGACAGGAAAAGATAAAATCTAGCAAGAAGATATAGCAGGGAGTGAAGACATGAGGGCAGAAAAAGATATTTTAGGAGAGATTCAACTGGAAGAGGATTGTCTCTATGGTATCAACACAAAGAGAGCCAAGGATAATTTCGACTTAAAACATAAAAAAGTAGAGAAATCCCTGATAAAGGCGATAGTGGTGGTTAAAAAAGCTGCAGCACTTACCCATGCACGTTTTTGCCGGGATGAGAAGACGAAATTTCATGCGATAGTTTCTGCCTGTGATAAGATTTTGTCTCCGGATTTTCCGATGGAGAAATGGTTTGTAACAGAGGCATTACAGGGAGGAGCAGGCACTTCTACCAATATGAATGTCAATGAAGTAATTGCCAATCTTGCTTTGCTGGATTTGCATCACCGACCGGGAGAATATCAATATGTTCATCCTCTGGACGATGTGAACAGAAGCCAGTCTACCAATGATGTATATCCTACCGCTCTTCGGATTGCGGCAATTACAGAGATCAGAAAACTGAGTGATGCCTGCGCCCGATTGCAGACATCACTGCAGGAGAAAGAAAATGAATTTCAGCATATTAGAAAACTGGGGCGAACGGAATGGATGGATGCAGTCGAGGTGAGTCTTGGGGAAGAATTTGGTTCTTATGCACAGGCGCTGGCAAGGGATCGGTGGAGAATATATAAAGTGGAAGAAAGACTTCGACAGGTTAATCTCGGAGGAACCGCTGTGGGACTTTCCAATGGAGCGGATCATAAATATAAATTTGGTGTCATTGAAGAACTTCGTAAATTAACGGGATTTGGTCTTGCTGCTGCAGAATATCCTATGGATCTCACGCAGAATAACGATGTTTTTGTGGAAGTGTCTGGATTATTAAAGGCTTTGGCAGTGAATCTGATGAAAATTGCTGGAGATTTTCGCATCATGAATTCTGGCCCCAAAGGGGGATTTGGAGAATTAAAACTGGCTGAATTGCAGCAGGGAAGCAGCATTATGCCTGGGAAAGTAAATCCTGTCATCCCGGAGATGGTTATGGAGTGTGCTATGCGTCTCATTGCCAATGATACAGCGATCACTCTGGCAGCTGCCCACGGAGAGATGGAATTAAATGCTTTTCTCCCTTTGATTGCCGACAGTCTACTTGAAAGCCTGTGCCTTGCAACCAATGCAGTGACACTTTTCAGGGAGAAATGTGTTGAAACATTGAAAGCAGATGAAACGAATTGCCGAAGGCATCTGGAAGATTCTTATGCTTTTGCAACTGCATATATTTCCAAACTGGGCTATGATCGTGTCAGTGAAATTGTACATCAGTACGATGTGGTACAAGCAAAAAAGGAATTAGATAATATTTTGTCGAAAATGGATTGATTTTTTTCTCCTATTTGATATACTTTTTTATAGAATAAAAATCATTCCTTAGGATGGATAGAAGGCGTAATAAGATGAATGGATTACTTGAAATATTAAAAACAGAACATTGTGATGTAGATGGGGCATTGGATCGATGTATGGAGATGGAAGATCTTTATCTGGAATTATTGCAGATGTTTGTCGAAGATACCGAGATTGATAAGCTCCATGAAGCCTATGAAGATCATGATGTAAAAGAAGTTTTTTTTCATTCCCACACATTAAAAGGGGTCTATAATAATCTTGGTCTGACACCTTTATATGAGTTGGATACTCCAATTGTCGAAACTACAAGAAAGGACAGTCTGGAAGGTCTGGAAGATTCCATGATCAGTCTCGAAAAGGAACACCGGCGTTTTGTTTCCTTAATCAGCGATTTACTGTCCTGACACAGCGTGTCTTTTGTCATTTTCAGCAGGAGCTATTAAAGATATGGATATGAATCCCGTTTTACGAGATTCATATTTGTTGTGGGATTTGTTAATTGATATTATCAATTGGCAGATTCCTTTTTTATTTGATAGGAAATTACAACATTTCTTTTTTTAGACCCAATTATGTCTTAAGCTTATTATGAGGTAGCAAAAATGAATCACAGTTTATATATAGAATTAAGCCGATTGTTATCTGAATATAAAAAGTGCAATCTGGTGACGGTCACCAAAAAAAATGAACAGGCGATAGAAACAGTACAATCAAAATATATTATTAAAGAAGGCGAAAAGGATTTTTCCTACGTGCCACTAAGAATAAGTACCGGTCAGCAAACTATATATCAGGAGCCTGTTGCCAGAAAGGACCGTCTGATTATTCTGGGAGGAGGGCATATTTCTAAACACTTATGTTCTTTTGCCGCAAAGGCGGGATTTTCTCCATGGGTCATCGATGAACGCAAAGAGTTTGCCAATACGGAACGATTTCCTGAAGCTGAAAACGTAATCGCCACCCCATATATGGAAGCACTCGATATGGTGAAGATCAATTCGGAAGATTATGTGACGATCATAACCAGAGGACACAGCTGTGATGGAGATTGCCTGCTTCATATATTGAATCATGAACTGCCGAGATATCTGGGAATGATCGGTTCCAGAAGTCGGGTGAAAGCACAATTTGATCTTTTTAAATCCCAGGGAGTCTCAGAAGAGAAGCTTTCTCTGGTGCATAATCCAATTGGATTGGATATCGGAGGCGTAACTCCGGAAGAGATTGCAATTTCTATTCTGGCAGAACTGATAAAAGAAAAACGTTTGAATAAAAAAGATCAGTGTATCCAGACAGATCTTGATGAGTATATGATTGATACCATTGCAAAGAATAAACGACCAGCGGCGGTAGCAACGATTGTTCATACTGCAGGCTCTACCCCAAGAAAAGAAGGAGCCAAAATGCTTGTATTCGCAGATGGAACCATGATTGGAAGCATTGGTGGCGGACTTGGTGAAAATGTAGTAATGCAGCGGGCAGTTTCCCTGATTGGCACAGGAAATACGGAAGTGTTTCATTTTGTGATGGATGCTGATGTTTCTGCCCGTGATGGTATGGCCTGCGGAGGAAATATGGATGTACTGATTGAAGATCTGAGATAAGTTGTTTTGTTGCAGACATAAAACCATACTATGAAATGTAATCTCCGATGTAAATATTGTATGCCGGAAGGAATTGATCTGGTTTCGATGAAAGAACTGCTGACCTTCGAAGAGATTACAACAGTCTGTAAACAGGCGGTTTCTTTAGGCATAAAACATATTATAATCACAGGCGGAGAACCTCTTGTAAGGCGTGGATTACTTTCACTCATTGGCATGATTAAAGATATTCCCGGAATTGAAACAATTTCCATGACTACAAATGGTGTTCTTTTGGAATCCTTTCTTCCTGAATTAAAAAGAATGGATTGAAGAACATTAATATTAGTCTGGATACTCCGGATGGTGCACTGTATCATTTGCAAAAACAAATCCCATAGATATTCGTTTTATTGAAATGATGCCGATTGGAATTGGAAAAAATTATGAAGGAATATCCAATCAGGATTTGATGGAAAAGCATATCAAAAATATCCTGCCATGGAGAAAAATACTTCGTATCATGGCAATGGACCGGCGGTTTATTATTCTATCCCTGGATTCCAGGGAGACATCGGGTTTATCAGTGCAATTCATGGTAAATTTTGTGATCATTGCAATCGCATTCGCATGAATGCCCAGGGACAATTAAAGCCATGTCTTTGCTATGGTCAATCGATAGATTTGCGTGAGATTTTACGTCGTGAAGATGACTGTTCTCTGAAAAAAGCATTGGAAAGAGCGATTCTTGAAAAGCCTCAGGCACATTGTTTTGAAAAGCTTGAGGAAATTACGGAAGAGAAGAAAATGATATCAATCGGAGGATAATATGGGAATAATAAAAGGAATTTGTATCAGTGAGGTACGGGGAGTACAAAAAACAGCTGTGAAGCAAGCACAGCGAATCTCAAAGAGGGTCGAGCCCACTGT